>CAZGON010000007.1:0-1200 GCA_964527085.1 uncultured Candidatus Competibacteraceae bacterium | reverse complement strand
GCCACTGGCCCTGGTGCAAAGCCTGAATCTATCTTTTCTAGCGGGTAAAGCCGCGCAAGCAGGGACTTTCGCGGTATCGGGTTATCTGCATGAATCGATGTTGGTTCTTTCTATGCTATTAGCCCTCGTCGCGGCGCTTGCCTTATGGCTAGGCATTGCTCTGCGTCAACGTATTGATGCGGACACTTATCGTCGCTGGCTCCGTAAAATGTTGTTCATCGTCGCAGCCGTGCTTTTAGTGCAGTTTGCTGCGAGTCTATGAGCTTTAGATAAATCAATCGTATCAATGAAAGCCATGATTCTCGCCGCGGGTCGCGGTCAACGTATGCGGCCATTGACCGATACCACCCCTAAACCCCTGCTCACGGTGGCGGGCAAACCGCTTATCGTTCATCAACTTGAAAAGCTACGCCAAGCAGGCTTTTACGAGCTGGTTATAAACCTCGGCTACCTGGGTAAGCAAATTTCTACTTTTTTAGGGGATGGCAGTGACTTCGGCGTGACGCTGGTTTATTCCCAAGAACCCAAAACAGCATTAGACACCGGTGGCGGCATTTTTCAGGCGTTGCCTTTGCTGGGAACAGCGCCCTTTGTGGTGGTTAACAGTGACATTTGGAGCGATTATCCTTTCGACCAATTGTCCGCCGATCCTCCTGGATTAGCACATTTGGTTATGGTGGAAAACCCACCTCAGCATTCACAGGGTGATTTTGTGTTGTCAGACGGATGGGTTAGGGAAGTAGGCGACACCAAACTGACCTTTAGCGGCATTAGCGTTTTACGGCCAGAATTATTTGCTGGATGTATGCCTGGCCGGTTTCCGTTGGCACCTTTGTTGCTCAAAGCCATTGCTCAGACAAAGGTGAGCGGTGAGTATTATCAAGGTGTTTGGCAAGATATCGGCACTCCAGAGCGCCTCGCGGAACTAACTATGAGGACTTACCCAAATCAGGGTTTTCCTAGCTCTTGAAGGCAGTTGTTTTTTTAAATTAATTTTAGTTTTAGTCGATTATTTTGACTGATTGATATTAATAAGCTTTTAGATATTTATGTAAAAAGCTATACAAAACTCTCATCTTTTTTCAGAGTCATAGGATAGTAACCCTTGAAACACCAGCCAACGATGACCATGTTGCTGATATAATCCTAACGTCAGTTCTGGATAATTATCCTGTGATAGGCTGTGTCTCCAGTAAGCGT
>CAZGON010000006.1:5391-40439 GCA_964527085.1 uncultured Candidatus Competibacteraceae bacterium | reverse complement strand
TTCGGCTTCAGGAGGTACCCATTAACCCCAGGCTTATCCAGAACTCACGTTAGTTTAGCGCTGATAAAGTTACTTTATAGGACCTCAGGCAATAGTATGCCGGTTGGTTATACTGCCAATGAATGGCATGTAACTTGCGCCGTATTAGTGGGGTTTTTATAACACTTTTTGTTACTGTCAGCGACCCTATCGCTGCGGCAGATTAATCAATTTTTTTAACAAATCAAAATCTTGCACGACAACTAAACTGAATGAGGTCACTATGCAAGACATCGTCACGTTGACCATGAATCCTTCCTTGGATCTGGCAACCGAGGTAGCGCGAGTAAGACCTAACCAAAAACTACGCTGTGCGCCTGCGCAGCGTGATCCCGGTGGTGGTGGTATTAATGTCGCACGGGCCATCCACAAACTGGGTGGGCAGGCGTTAGCGGTGTACCCCAACGGAGGCGCCGCTGGGGCTCAGATTCAAAGCTTGCTCGATAATGAACAGGTTGCTCAATTATCGATACCCATTGAGGGCATTGTTCGGGAAAACTTTCTGGTGCGAGATCAGCAAAACGATCAAAATTTTCGTTTTGTGTTGCCAGGACCTCATCTTAGTGAGGCAGAGCAGCAAAACATTATCGATAAACTTGGCCAACTAGAGGCTAATTATTTAGTGGCTAGCGGCAGTCTACCGGACAGTGTACCCAGTGATTTTTACGCCCGATTAGCAGCCCTTGCTCAGGATCACCAGATGAAGTTTGTTTTGGATACTTCGTCAGCAGATGCCGTTCGCGCTGCCTGTCAACAAGGCGTTTATTTATTGCGCAGCAACTTTCGCGAATTTTGTGAACTCAGCGGTGGTGAACCAGAAAACTCGGCGGAGCTTGAAGAACGGGCCAAGCGGATGGTGGATCAGGGTGGCGTTGAAGTGCTTATTGTCACCATCGGCTCTGAAGGCGCCTTGTTGTGTGATAGCGAAAAACACATTGAGCGGGCTAAAGCACCGCCTGTCAAGGTAGTCAGCCCTAGAGGCGCGGGAGACAGTTTTGTGGCCGCATTGGTGCTTAAACTGAGCCAAAAACAACCTCCCGCCCAGGCATTGCGCTATGCGGTAGCGGCTGGAGCAGCGGCGCAATTAACACCGGGTACTGAGCTGATACGACGCAAAGATGTCGAGGAACTCCATGCTCAGATTGATGCGTCGTAAATCCATCCAGCTGACCCAGGATAAAACAGCAATGACTTTGTATTTATTTACCTATATTCATTAGCAAATTTGAGAAAGGCGATTTATCTCAAACAGTTGATGCTATTTTATAGCCATTTTTGACTATATGGTTTTTCTTACTATCACTATCAGGAGTAGTGTAATGACGGATACATACCATGAAAATATCGTAAAGCGCTTAACCACAGCAACATCCACGTCTGAAAGCGAAATTACACCAACCGCAACAGGTAACAGACACAACGGTCCAGAACGCCGTCTCAACCCACGCAAAACAATTACCTCTCAAGGGCCGCTGCATGTTGCACTGTTGGAGAGTGGTGAGCAGCGGGGGACTGGCAGGATTCGTGATGTTTCAGCCCATGGCATATTTGTCGAAACCAAAGCGAAGTTTACCAGTAAAGAAACCCATGTGCAGGTGCAATTTCAATTACCCGGTAACGACAATGACTATCGCGCCTGGGGACAAGTAGCTCATAAGACTGAAGATGGTATAGGTATTGCGGTGGATGTGCTCGAACCAAAAACCCTTGCTAGCTTACAAGCGGTGGAACGCCATGTCGGGTAAAACCCTTAATCCGTAGATAAACGCTGACACTACATGTTTTGCGTTGAGGAGGGTGTATTTGATGTACTTAAGAAACGGTCTATGAAATACACTCTACCTCCTAAAGAGAGAAGTGTTACAGAGTTTTTAGATAAGCTTACTTTTTGATCTTCACCAACACCCGCTGGCCGATAAGTAAGCTTTGATCGGCGATCGACAACACACACTCTACTACCCGCACATCGACTTTGTCAGCAGGATCATCACTTGGCGGACGGATACCAAATACTTTTCCAATACGCAAAACCTGAGCAGGAAAGGTTTTTGTCTCGTCTGCTTCAGGCACAACTTCAGCCTCCATACCGGGTTTTACTAAATTAACAAAGCGTTCTTCCAAATCAGCACGTACAATGCGCGGTGCATCCGGCGCAAATAAGAAAAGTGGAGTTACGTTTAGCGTGCTTACCCCGTCGCCAGGGCGAGCTTGGCGCCGAATGATACTGCCATCGAGGGGGGCGCGTATGGCGTGCTGTTCAACTTCGTATTCAGCTATCTTTGAGCGACTCATGTAAACAGCAATAGCCGCTTGCGCCGCCTTAATTTCGGCTTGCAAAAGTAAGACCTGATCGCCCGCTTGATCAAGCTCTTGTTTAGACGCATTTTGGTCCTTCATTAAGGGCTCTAATCGTTTTACCTCACGCTGCGCAGTCTTGAGCCGCACCCGCAGAGCAGGCAGCGCCGCTTGTGCTTGCTCGACCTCGCGCTCAGCAAGATTAAGATTTAGTCGCGGTTGCTGATCATCGAGCAAAGCAAGCAATCGCCCCTTATCCACCCGCTCGCCTTCTTCAACAAATACCTCTTTAATAATGCCATCACGGCTTGCCGCCAGGTGGATAATACCGCCTTCAATGTCAACCCGACCCTTGGCCATGGCGACGTAGGGTGAAACAGTTTTGCTATGGGCGTTGATCTCTGTTGCAGCAGTGCTGTCCAGTTGATCGTAACTTAGCAAAGCAGCTGCGCTAAGAGCCGCTAACAACAACAGGCTTAGAATCTTTTTTTTCTGCATGGTCATAAGGTTTGTGCTTGGTTTGTACGCGTTCATCGCGGAGGATTTGTCCATCTTCCAAGTACAGTACGCGGTCAGCGTATTTTAATAACCGGGGATCGTGGGTCACGCCTAACACGGTGGCGCCGTGGCTGCGGGCAATGCGGTGCAGGATATCGATGACGATCTGGCCATTTTTACTATCCAGGGCGCTGGTTGGCTCATCCGCAAACAGCAGCTTGGGTTGCTTGACGATAGCTCGCGCAATCGCTACCCGCTGCTTCTCGCCACCGGAAAGTTCTATCGGACGTAGCTGCATACGCTGGCTAAGCCCTACCTCGGCGAGGGCTGCTTGAGCGTGTTGCTGGGCAGCTTCACCCACGATGCCCACATATTTCATCGGCAGCAATACCTGCTCCAAGGCGGTGAGGGCTTGAAATAGGTTAAAACCTTGGAAGATAAAGCCGCAGTTCATGAGTCGAAAGTGGTCGATGGCCGCATCTTGCAATGCCCAAATATCTTGGTTTAGGGCAGTGACTGTACCGGCATCAGGACGTAAAAGGCCGCTTAGCAGCGCTAATAGGGTGCTCTTACCAGAACCAGAAGGACCGACGATTAACGTCAACTCGCCGGGGTAAATACCGAGGGACAATTCACGAATCACATGGATGCGGGTCTTACCCGTGATAAAGGAACGGGCAATATGACGAGCGACAATACTAGGTAAATCTGTCATCACAAGACTTCCGTAGGAGTTTAACGAAGCAACGTCGCTGGTTCGGCCTGGGAAAGGGTGCGTAAAGCGAACAGCCCGGAGCCACTCGCAATCAAAATAATCAAAACCGCTGTGATCAGTTGCGCCCACCAGGGCAATGTGATGGCGACATAGTAAGTATGGGCGAGGCCCACAACACCTGCGGTTGCTATGGCGGTGATGATGAGTCCAACCACCCCGACCCACGTCGACTGCTCTAAAACGATCGCGCGTAGCGATCCAAGGGATACCCCAAGCGCCCGCAGACTCGCGTATTCCCGTAAAGATCCTAAAATGGCGGCCATTAGCGTTTGACTGGTGATAACGACCCCGACCGCTAGACCAAGGATCGATGAGAACATAAAACCAGCGCCGGCACCGGACTCTAGCAGCCAGTAGACCTGTGATTGCATAGAGAATTGCTGGGCAGTCCACACCGAATAACGGCGCAAACCGCCTTGCGGCTCAAGTTTATCGCGGACTGTTTCGGCAAGTAGCGGATGACGCAACTTTACTAGCAGATAAGCGGCTTGATCGGCGTCTTGCAGGGCGTTATCGATGCGCCGTGCGGTGGATAACGACGTAATGATATTGGCGCCACCAATGGCTCTCAAGCCCGTTATGGTCGCGACAATTTTGACGCCCTTGCCATTAATCTCCGCTCTTTCGCCCACCCGGACACCAAGCTTATCCATATCGGCTTTATCGATAATCACACTATCCGGCTCTCGCAGCTTGGCGCGTAGATTAGGCGTTAACAATTTGGCAAAGGCCATGGCGTTTTCCCGTGTATCAACCCCGACCAAAAAGCCACTCACCACCACCCCATCAGGTCGACGCCAATCACCCATACCAAAATAAAACTGCTCTACGGCCGCTACTTCGGGATTCATACGGATAAACACCTCGTTGTCAGCGGAGAAGTTGCGGGCAAGATCCACTGAAGGCGTGTCGCGAAAGCCTACCCAAAGATCAGCATTTGATTGATCGATATACACCGAAACGGTGCCAAATATACCGAGTAACAAGCCTAATTGTATTAGCACTAGGACGCCGGAAAAGGCCACTGCAAAGACGGCTGGAAGAAACCGTCGCCATTCATAAATAAGGGTTTTACGCGCCAGTGATACCATTGTTTCTCAATCCAAGTCGTCTCCCGCACGCCACCGTCAGCCTATCGAACGGTGGAAGGATGGAAATAACCCACTTTTGCAACAAATGTGGCTTATGCTGCCTTGAAGAAAGCAGATATAGCAGCAAATTTTCGTTGCTATATCTTAAGAAACGCTTAAGGCGGGTGGCGTAGAGTGATGGGTCAATATGACTGGTAAAGGAGAAAGCAATGCGCGTGTTGCTGGTTGAAGATGATCTGCAATTGGGTAAGGCTTTGCAGAAAGTGCTCAAACAATCAGATTTTACCCCTGAATGGGTGCGCCGATGCCAAGAGGCGCGCGCCTTTTTGCAAGTCAATGACTACGCTGTGGTGCTACTCGATTTAAGACTACCGGACGGTTCTGGTTTGGATATACTAAGCAACTTGCGTGACCAAAGAAATAAAGTGCCGGTGCTAATTCTGACTGCCCGGGACGCCATCGGGGACCGGGTAAAAGGACTTGATGCCGGTGCTGACGATTATCTGACTAAGCCCTTCGCTATTCCTGAACTGCTGTCACGCATACATGCCCTAATACGGCGCAGCGCAGGCTTTGTAACCCAAGCATGGACCATTGGAGCGGTGCGTATTGATCCTAGTAAACACCAGGTTTGGTTAGCAGAGGATGTCATCGAGTTATCGCCACGGGAATATCAAATTCTTTTCCAACTTATCCGTAACGCCGGCAGAGTAATAACACGCACCCAATTAGAGGATGGTATTTACGAGCTAGACGCGGGTATCGAAAGCAATGCCTTGGAAGTCCATATCCATCATCTGCGCAAAAAACTCGGTGAAAGCTTTATCAAGACTATCCGCGGCGTAGGTTATTTAATCGAAACATGAACCTATTCCGGCGCTCGTTTCTGAGACGCTTGTTGTTAACAGAATTAACAGCCATTTTAATCGTATGGGTTATTTTGTTAGCGTGGGTTTACGGCACCGTAAACCGATTTGGCACCGGTGATCTTGATAAACAGATGCGCTTTTTCGCGGAGGCATTGGCGGAGTTTTCGGGCCGAAAATTGAATGATCCAGTTAAGCTTGTGGACACTGTCAAAACCCTGGAGCGTTTTTACATTGACTACGGTGTCAATTACTACGACGTGCCAATCCCTGACTATCAGGCAGCCTATCAAATCTGGGATAAATCTGGTCGGCTTATTTATAAATCAGCTGCCGCACCCTCTACCCTTTTATCTGCTAATTCTAGAGGGTTTTCCGAAGAGGATTTTGCTGGAAGCCGCTGGCGAGTGGTCGGCATGCCGAGCAAAGATGCGAGCGTTTTTGTACAAGTGGGGGAAAAACTAAGTATTCGCCGGGAGATGATTAAACCCCTAATTATGTATCTCTTACAACCCCTTATTTTGATTCTTCCAGTGATCGGTACTTTAACTTGGGTTGCCGTGGTGCGTGGCCTGTATCCATTACGCGAGCTAGCAGATGAGGTTTCTGCCCGCACACCGCAGGATATGCGCCCGCTTCAACCAACAGTGAGCTATGCGGAAACAGAACCGTTGGTGCATGAGACCAATGCACTGCTTGTCCGCCTGGCGCTGGCGCTGGAAGCTGAGCGCAGCTTTACTGCTGACGCCGCCCATGAGCTGCGTACCCCGCTGTCGGTCATCAGCGCCCAAACCCATGTGCTTGCCCAGAGCGTGTCCAGCGAAGAAAAAGCTAAGGCCCTGCAAGACCTCCAAGAGGGCGTAGAACGCACCACGGCTTTGGTTAAACAACTGTTAATGCTGGCGCGATTGGATTCACAAACTACGATACTGCCGCGGCGCTTGGAATATCTTGATGCGCTAGTGCGGGAACGGATTGCAGTGCTGAGTCCCATGGCTCTGGAAAAAAAGATTGACATTGAACTACTTTGCTCAGACGGTATCGCCGTTGCGATTGATCGAGAGCGCTTTGTCTCAGTCATCGACAACTTAATCGATAATGCGTTTCGCTATACACCCGCCAAAGGTCATGTTCAAGTCAGCCTGGAAGCCTCAGTCAGTCATGTGTTATTGCGTATAGCCGACGATGGCCCCGGAATCCCGTCAGCCGAACGGGAGAAGGCAATCCAGCGCTTTTACCGGTTACCCGGTACCGATGCAACCGGAAGCGGCCTTGGACTCGCCATTGTACAACGCGTGGTCTCGCTGCACGACGGGGTAATGCGGTTGGGCGAGGGACTACATGGGCGTGGACTGAGCATAGAGATAGAATTGCTGAGTAGCAGATTTTTTCATGCAGTTCAGTAGATCACCTTTTTAGTAATTTTTACACCCCACCCCTAGGACCTAGCTGTCTATAAAACGGACTTTACCCTCTAAAAAATCCCTGCAGTATTGTTATAAAAAAACACGCATATAAACATTTCTGAAGCTCTTTAGCAAGCAGATATCTTAATCACTTCTTAAGGTTTAACTAGTACGCTCGCTTTCCACAATATAACTCATTAAAATTTTTAAATAAGTGCTAATACATCAGCGTTATATGTCACTTTTATTGCACTCATCATTGTCGGGGATTCAATGAGTATCATGCTATGTATCACTGAAATTGTCACAGTTATTAGATACTCCAGATAACGCAAGGAAATAAAGCCATTGCTTAAATTAGAGACTTAACAATGCTATTTACATTACAAAATTGTGAATTCAATTCTGATTTACTGATGAGTAAAGGAATCTCCTTTGTCGCAACGAGGAAACCTCAAAGCATAGTTAGTTTAACATCTGAAGAAAAACATTTAATGAGCAATGCTCCATTAAAACGACGTCAGGATTTTGCAACAGGGCGTTGGTGCGCAAGACAAGCTTTAAACAATTTGGGTATTGCATCGACCACCATCAGCATAGGAGCGCGTAGAGAACCAATCTGGCCAACAGGTATAACAGGGAGCATAAGCCATACCAAAGACTATTATTGCGCGGCTGTTAGTCTGGTCAAGTCGGCGCTAGGAGTAGATGCAGAAAACTTAGCAAATAGTTTTAGATTTAACAAAACAGATAACATAAAAAAAGTTTGCACAAATCAGGAATACAAAAAGATTACTTCGATCCAGCAAACGCTTATCAATTTTACATGCCATGTGATATTTAGCGCCAAGGAATCATTTTACAAAAGCGTCTATCCAATTATAAAAACATTTATTGATTACAAAGATGTGGAGATCGAGATTGATTGGAAAAATTTAACCTATGAGGTTTTATTGGTAAAAGATTTAAGCAGCAGTTTAATAAAAGGAAAAAGGTTTCGCGGCGATTATTGGATAAGCGAAAATACAATAGTTACTTTGATTACCTTTGATGATAAAAAAGAGACCAGTTGAAATTTTGCAATTATACCGTTTATTTAACCATTAAGTGTCTATTACTTTGGAGGACATATGTCAAACGCACAAGATATTAAAGGCATAATTAGCTACTACGATGAACTCGATTTTATTTATAAAACTGAAGGCGAGAATCTTCATCATGGTCTTTGGTATGAAAATACTAAAAACATTAAGGAAGCCTATGAAAACTCCAACAAATTAATTGCTGACTGCTTAAATTTAAAAAATAACGATACCGTGTTAGATGCTGGATGCGGTCACGGTGGCACCAGCATCTACCTAGCTAAGCAGTATGGTGCTCGAGTTGTCGGCATAAATATCGCTGAAAAACAACTTGAACGCGCTAGAAAATATGCTGAAAAAGCTGGTCAGGATTTAAGGCTTGAGTTTTTAAACAGAAGTTTTTTCAATACCGGTTTTGAAGATGAATCCTTCACTAAGGTAATCGCTATAGAAAGTATTGTATATGCTAAAGATACCATGGATTTTATTAAGGAGGCATACCGGATTTTAAAACCCGGTGGGAGGCTGGCAGTCATGGAAGCTTTTCGTCTCAAAGAAAACCTCAATAAAGAAGAAGAACGTCTTTACCGAAAGCTATGTAACTGCTTCCATACGGATTTTGCTCACAAAGATAATTTTAAATCAAATCTACTAAAAGTCGGCTTTAAGAATATAAAGTTCCATGATAAGTCTAATAATGTCCAGAAAACAGCGAGCATCAATTACTGGTTAACAATGCCATTTTTTCCCGTAGTTTGGATTTTTAGAAAGTTGCGAATTGTCAGCGAGACTTTCTACAATCTTATTGATGGATTACGGGAACAAAAAAATATTTTCGATTCTAATTTTTTAACCTACGGTGTTTTTGTCGCTGAAAAAGACCGTTGATAAACTAAGCAATGAATTATCATTTTTATGTATGCAAGATACTTCAGGAACGTTTATTTCCTCAAATAAACCTTATTTCCTCTTTGCGGATCTTTCATTGTTCTCATGCAAGGTTCAACTAAATGCAACTAAAATGAAACCAAAAAAAGTAAAAATGTTTTTAGTTGAAAACCGTTAAACAACACTTGGAAATACATAGACAAACATCAATAATTATTTTTAATTATTAGTTTTATTTTTCTGGTGATAGACCAGTAATAATTTCGAATTCTGGTCACTGTAAGGCTTTTTTTGTAGCTTTGGGTGGTTTCGTTTCTAAAAAACAGATCACTTAAACCTAATAACATGGGTAGATATCAAGGGGAGCTAAAACCTATGAGCAATTTTAGTACGATTGTTAATACTCTAAATCATTGGTCAACTATTCAACCTGAAAACCGTGCTTACACAATGCTAAATTCTCAGGGTGAAGAGGAATATCACATTAGTTATGGGGAGTTAAAACAAAAAGCGATAACCACGGCATCAGAACTGTTACAGCAAGAGATACACGCTAGAACTGTTGTACTAATGTATCCTCCAGGAATTGATTTTGTTGTGGCATTACTAGGTTGTATTTATGCAGGGATTATACCTGCACCGTTGCACACGGTCAGAAAAAATCGTTCAAACAAAAGAATTATTGAAATTATAAAACATTCTAATTGTGCGGCACTCCTTTCAAATCATCAAGCTATTGATGAGATCAGACAGCTTATTGAGCAAGAGCCAGGTTGGAACAATCATATACCCTTACTGGCTACCAATAATCTACCGAACACCCATAATCCGATTGTCAGTTTTCCATCACCACCAGAATCTGCAGTCGCATTTCTTCAATTTACGTCTGGCTCAACATCGCTGCCTAAAGGCGTCGTCATTACCCATAAAAATTGTATGTCCAATTTGCGGATGATGACCGCTGTGAGTCAAGCATCTCCCTCTAGCGTGTTTGTATCCTGGCTTCCTCATTATCACGACCTAGGGTTAGTCGCTCACCTGCTGCACAGCCTTTTCAATGGCAGCCATTGTGTCATGCTTGCTCCAGCCACCTTTCTTTTCCAGCCAGTGCAATGGCTACAAGCCATCAGCAAATATAATGGGTACCTTTCTGGAGCCCCTAACTTTGGTTATCAACTATGCGTTGATCGGATTTCGCCACAAGACATGCAGGGACTAGATCTTTCGGCTTGGCAATTAGCCATTAATGCGGCTGAACCGATAAAACCAGAAACGCTAGTCGATTTCAGTCATAAGTTTGCCAAGGTAGGATTTAAAAAGACCACTTTCCTGCCTGCTTATGGAATGGCGGAAGCAACCGTCTTTATTTCCTCTGGAAGTAGGGAAGATATGCCCGTTGTTAAAAATTTTGATTGGGATACGGTGACCACCGATGGCATCGCCAAAGCGGCAAATAAAAGTTCGCGGATTAAGACGTTAGTAGGGTGTGGTGTAAGCAAGCTCGAAGGAGACATTAGAATCGTCGATCCAACGATAGAGAAAGAGCTAGCAAGCAATCACATTGGCGAGATATGGATTGCTGGCGATAATGTCACCGCAGGTTATTACAACAATGAAAGTGCTACCTTAACGACATTTAGTTATCTTTCTAATTCTGACACAAGGTACCTTAAAACAGGTGATTTAGGTTTTATAGATGAAACGGGGGAATTGTTTATAACCGGTAGAAAAAAAGATCTCATTATTATTAATGGCGTGAACTATTATCCCCAAGATATTGAATCTGTGATAGAGGAAGTGCATCCCGATATTCGACCTGGCTGCATTGCTGCTTGCGGTATAACGATAAACGCAACGGAGGAATTGGTGGTTTTTGCAGAGCTAAAAAAAGAAAGTCTACATCACCTTCAGGAAGATCAGGATTATATTGAAAGGTTAGCCGAAAAATTATGCACAGCCATTGGTGAATCCATCGATATTAGTTTGCGCAGACTTTTACTGCTAAAACCAAACCATATTTCTAAAACCTCGAGCGGTAAGATTTGCCGGCACGATTGTAAAGTCAGCTACATGAATAACAAACTTGATCCATTAGCTGAATGGCCGCCTGTTAAAGCCACCCATCCCTCAATTGGAGAAAAGATCATGCCAAATATTGGAAATACCCTTCATGTTATCAATACCATGGGGCCTCTACATCTCAAAATATTTAGCAGTATCATGCACATACTTACCAACAAATACGCCATAAATATGGCGGATTTTGATGTTAAAAAATCCATATTTTTTTATGGTATAGACTCCATAAAAATTATCGACATTCACAGCGAATTAGAAAAAATCCTTGAGCGTAGTATTCCAACAGTTGCCTTTTTTGAATCTAACACCTTTATTGGCATGATCGATGACATCGTTAAAAGCATTAATCAGGAAGAAAAATTATTTGATGAAAAGGATGTTGTGCTTGCATTGCGTGGCGATATTAGTCAATTAACTGAAAAGCTTTCCGATGAATTCATCAAGTCTAAACAAAACATAGACAGCAATCATGTGCGTGGAAATAGGTTTTTGACGGGCGCTTCTGGTTTTGTAGGCGTTTATCTCTTAAAAGAATTGTTAGAAGCCACTAATGACCAAATTGTTTGTTTAGTACGCGCCCAGGGTCAACAGGCTGGTTTGCAGCGTATTACAAAAATTGCCCATAAATATAATGTGAGGTTTCCTAGCGGATCAGAAGACAGAATAAAGGTCGTTATTGGCGATGTTTCAAAACAAAATTTTGGGTTACCCGATGACGAGTTTGAAAGCTTAGCTGAATCAATCGATACCGTCTATCACTGCGCAGCCGTTGATAATTTTTATTTACCTTATAGCATTCTTAAAAAAACCAATGTGTTTGGCGCCGCTGAAATACTATCGTTTGCAATGGCCAAAAAGGTTAAACCTGTCTACTATGTTTCAAGTTGCGCTGCCTCGCTCATAAAAGACGATTTTGATGGTTTCAAAATTACCGGTTTGGTAAATGGCTATGCACAGACCAAACATGTGGCGGAAAGAATCGTGCTTAATTTGATAGAGAAAGGCTTTCCTGCCATTAACTATCGGTTGGGTTATCTTTATAGTTTAAGAGTCGATTCAATCAATGAAAACGATTCTTTTAAACAATTACTTGCAGCGGTAGTAAAAGCATACAGCCACTTGGATGAAAGCGTACTGGTTGATGAAGATGCTTTTGAGAACTTTTTAGCTGCTTTACAAAAAATGGGCTGTGTTCCCGATCTGCATGTCGCTTTCGATTTGACCCCGGTTGAATACGCCGCCAAATCCATTGTAGCCACGTCATTATTGCGCGATGGTTCACAAAAGAATAATTATACCTTCTATAATCCCAACCCCTTGCAATGGCAGGATATTGTCAGTTATTTCAAAAAGAATTACCGACGTATTGAAGTATTACCCCTCGATACCTTTACCGATCAGTTTCAGCAACATCTCCGCGAGACCCAGAAAAAAAGCATCAAGCTTTTGAAGTCAGTGGTCTCTGATCAGTTGGAACGGCAACTTAACACCATGTTTAAAGATATCAATACTGACCATGTCAGCGCCTTTAAACCCTGGTGTCCGCCTTGCGATAAACAATTTACCCATCATTATGTTGATTTGGTTGTCAACGGGTAGTTAGAGCATTTCTCATTCAACTGTACACGGCGTTAGCCTTCGGTCTCAGCGTGCCCATGTACTGCATGTACACTGCGCACGCCTCGCGCCTCGGCTGGCTTGTGTACAGTCAAAGCGAAAACGCTCTAGCAGACCACCACATGCCAATGGCAACTTTCATACCCTGAAAAAACCCAGCTATCACCTTAGTGGCTTGGGCAATGCTCGCCACTGAGCAACACGAGAGATTGCTTTATTTCTACCTTGAGGGACAGTTGCCTTATGAATGCAATGAACGCAGCTCAAGTTTTACTGAGAACGGTGCATAATCCTTTGCAACGCTGGACTTGCGAAGACGCCGCGGATCTGTACGGGATCCGCACCTGGTCAAACGGTTACTTTAGCATCTCTTCCAAAGGAGAGGTCAGCGTGCTACTGCAACGCGGAGAAAATAAGATAGCCGTCAGTTTGATGGACATTGTGGCAGGTATCCAAGAGCGCGGCATGTCACTGCCAGTTCTGTTACGCTTTGGCGATATTTTAGATGCTCGCGTCAAACTGTTGAACGAGAGTTTTACCAAAGCAATGCGTACAAACGGCTATCGCGGCGCCTATCGCGGCGTGTTTCCTATCAAAGTCAACCAACAACAGCAAGTGATTGAAGAAATCGCTAGCTTTGGACGTTCCTATCACCACGGTTTTGAAGTGGGAAGCAAGGCTGAACTCATCGCTGCACTCGCCTACTTAGATGATCCCGAGGCGCTCATCGTCTGCAATGGTTACAAGGATGAAGCCTTTGTCGACCTGGCCTTACACGCGATGAAAATAGGGATGCGGGTCATCCTGGTGTTGGAAATGCCTGCTGAGTTACAACTAATTTTAGATCGGGCGGCTGCTCTCGCGGGTATTCGTCCACGCTTAGGGATGCGGGTTAAACTGACTACCAAAGGAAATGGTCACTGGACTGAATCGGGTGGCGAACACAGCGCTTTTGGGTTAAATACAAGGCAAATTCTCGACGTGGTGGACGAGTTACGCCGTCAGGATAAACTGGATTGCTTGCACATGTTGCATTATCACATTGGTTCGCAGATCCCCTCCATAGGCGCAGTGCGGTCTGCTACGGTGGAGGCAGCCCGGCTCTATACAGAATTGGTCAAGGAAGGTGCCGCCATGGGGTTGCTAAACGTAGGGGGTGGATTGGCCGTGGATTACGACGGGTCGCATACCAATTTTGCCAGTAGCAGCAACTATTCGGTAGAGGAATACTGCGCCGACATCGTAAAAGGCATTAAGTCGGTCACCGATCGGGCCGGTATCTCACACCCCGTTATCGTCAGCGAGTCCGGTCGGGCTACAGTCGCTTATTATTCGGTGCTATTAGTCAACACCCTCGGCGTTGCCAAGTTTGATTCCCACGAAATACCCAACCCTATCCCAGAAACTGCCCATGAATTAATCAAAAATCTCAAAGCAACCAGCGAATCTCTAAACGTCAAGAATCTGCAACAGTGTTATAACGACGCCCTTTATTACCGCGACGAGGTACGCTCTCTGTTTAGCCATGGGAGCATAGCGCTGCGCGAGCGAGCCACTGCAGAGCAGCTTTTTTCAAATATCCTGTGCCGAATTGCCGCCGCAACAGAAGCTATAAAATATGCGCCAGAAGATCTCCAAAAACTCAAAACCGCCTTGGCGGATATTTATTACGGCAATTTCAGCGTGTTTCAGTCGTTGCCTGACGTGTGGGCCATCGAACAATTATTTCCTGTTATGCCCATTCACCGGTTAAACGAATGTCCCACACGCCAAGGTGTGATTGTCGACTGTACCTGTGACTGTGATGGCAAATTAGATCACTTTGTTGATCTTCATGACGTTAAAAAGGCGCTACCCTTACATGAGTTAGTACCTGATCAAGACTACGTGCTGGGTATTTTTTTAGTGGGCGCTTATCAAGAAACCCTGGGTGATCTGCATAATTTATTTGGCGACACCCATGTAGTTAGTGTTCGACTCGGTGAGGATGAGAGAGTTGAATTTAGTCGAGAAATCTTTGGCGATACGGTCGCCGACGTGCTCTCTTATGTGGAGTACGATCCTAAATTGCTGGTGGAAAGATTTCGTGACACGGCCGAAACTGCAGTGCGGGAAGAACGTATTACCCCTCAGGAGCGGCGTCTCATTATGCAAGTTTACGAAAATGGCTTGCGTGATTACACCTATCTTGATAATTCACAACCGTTTGTTAGCTGACATGAGGAGCAAACCATGGCGAAGGTATTGATTATTGGTGCTGGCGGTGTCGGTAGTGTGGTGACGCACAAATGTGCCCAGGTTCCTGAGGTGTTTGAAAAAATTACTTTAGCTAGCCGTACCCTTGGTAAATGTGAAGCTATTCAAAGCCAACTGTCTTACCCCATCGACATCGCTCAGGTGAATGCCGATCACGTTCATGAGGTCGAAGACTTAATCAACAAGGTCCGGCCGGATATGGTGATTAATGTGGCTTTACCCTATCAAGATCTGACCATCATGGATGCTTGTTTGGAAACCGGCGTTAGTTACCTGGATACCGCCAATTATGAACATCCCGCCGAGGTGCGCTTTAGTTATCAATGGCAATGGCCCTATCATGATCGTTTCCAGGATCGTGGCATTATGGGTCTACTGGGCAGCGGGTTTGATCCCGGCGTGACTAACGTATTTTGTGCTTATGCGCAAAAACACTGGTTTGATGAGATCCATAGCATCGACATCATTGATGCCAACGCAGGAGACCATGGCTACCCCTTTGCCACCAACTTTAATCCAGAAATCAATATTCGCGAGATCACGGCCAAAGGCCGTTACTGGGAAGCAGGGCAATGGCAGGAAACTGAGCCGCTGGCCGTCAGCCAGGTTTTTAATTTTCCTGACATTGGACCCAAAAAGATATATCTCCTCTACCACGAGGAATTAGAATCTTTGGTAAAGCATATCCGCGGCTTACAGCGGATTCGCTTTTGGATGACTTTTTCCGACCACTATTTGAACCATCTGCAAGTATTGCAAAACGTCGGTTTAACACGCATCGATCCGGTTGAGTATCAAGGCCAACAGATCGTACCGCTGCAGTTCTTAAAAACACTGCTGCCCGATCCCGCTTCTTTAGGGCCGCGCACCAAAGGCAAAACCTGCATCGGCTGCGTATTCGAGGGGGTTAAAGCGGGTAAACGTAAAAAAATCTACGTTTACAATAGCTGCGATCACCAAGCTTGCTACCGCGAGGTAAAGTCCCAAGCTATTTCCTACACCACCGGGGTACCGGCCATGATCGGCGCTTTGTTAATGATCACTGGGGTTTGGCGTCAAGCTGGCGTCTACAATATGGAGCAACTCGATCCCGATCCGTTTATGGAAAAGCTCAATCAATATGGCTTGCCGTGGATCTTCAGTGAGCTTTAATAAAACATTTTAGGGACCGGTATTCACCCATGGTCACAGAGCAGCAGAATAACCAGCTTATACCCTGGCGCGAGATTACAACCCCCTGTTACGTGGTGGACGAAGCAAGACTTGAACACAATGTGCAAATATTAAACAACGTGCAGCAGCGCACCGGCGCCAAGATAATACTCGCCCTAAAAGGGTTTGCCATGTTTAGCACATTCCCGCTGATTCGCGAGTATCTGCACGGCACAACAGCGAGTTCTTTACATGAAGCCCGTTTGGGGCGCGAAGAATTTGGTCGAGAAGTGCATGTCTATGGGGTTGCCTATGGCGACGAGGAATTCCCGGCGCTGCTGAAAATAGCCGATCACTTGGTTTTTAACTCTTTCAGTCAATGGCGACGCTTCAAAAAATTAGCGTTAGCCGCCAACGGCTCGGCGCGTTTTGGTATCCGCATCAACCCTGGCTACTCAGAAGTTGCCGTGGACTTGTATAATCCTTGCCGACCAGGTTCCCGCTTTGGTATGCGCCGCGAGCAGTTTAGCGGCGAAGATCTGGATGGCATCAGCGGTTTGCACTTTCATACCCTGTGCGAACAAAATGCGGATACGTTAGAATGGACGTTAACCATCGTGCATCAGCAGTTTGGGGATATTCTGCAGGACATGCAGTGGATTAATATGGGGGGAGGTCACCATATCTCTCGACCCGATTACGATGTGGACTTGTTGTGCTCCTGCATCAACGCTTTCCAAAAACGCTTCAATGTAGACGTTTATTTAGAACCTGGCGAGGCCATCGCCTTGAATACCGGTTATTTGGTTACCTCGGTGTTGGATATATTTCACAACGACATAGATATTGCCATTCTTGATATATCGGCAACCAATCACATGCCGGATGTTTTGGAGATGCCTTATCGACCCGATATTCAGGGCGCTGGTTTGCCGGGACAATACCCGCATACCTATCGGCTGGGGGGCTTAAGCTGTCTTGCCGGCGATGTGGTGGGCGATTACTCATTTCCGGCGCCACTGCAGATTGGCCAACGGCTGGTGTTCAACGATATGGCGCACTATACCATGGTGAAAAACACCACCTTCAACGGCCTGCCATTGCCCGCTATCGCCATTTATCGCCCCTCAAATGGCAAACTGTCTGTCGTCAAAACCTTTGCTTACGAGGACTATCGGTCCAGATTGTCTTGAACCTGTTAATCGGTTATTAGGTTTACCCATTAAAACTTGCGCGGTTTGTTCCAGAAGACGCCGTAAATATATCCCTATAGGCTTACGGCCTCCCTGCCGCCGACACTTCTTTCACGAACTGCGTAAGTCCTAACCCATAATAACAACGCCACTCCTGGACACATAGGTTATGACTGAACAGGTTATCCGCGCCCCGCAACTCGATCTATGGAGACGTCCAGCATTTCGCTGGCTCACGGTAACCGCGGTGCTTTCTTACCTAGGCGACCAGATGTATTTGGTCGCGTTACCCTGGCTTGCGTTGCAAATCACCGGATCAAGTCTCGCCTTAGGAACCGTTCTTATGGCTGCCGCCATACCTCGCGCCTTATTTATTTTGTTGGGCGGCGCCCTGAGTGACCGCCTAACGCCGAAAACAGTTATGCTGTTTTCCAGCGGCGTCAGCGCATTGATAACGGTAAGTTTCACTGGGTTGATGATGTTTTCTACAGTGGCGGTATGGCATTTATACGCCGTGGCGGTATTGTTAGGTTTGATCGATGCGGTATTTTATCCGGCCGCCCGTACTATATTGCCTACCGTCTTACCCAAGTCACAACTGGCTACAGGCAATGCCGTAGGCAGTTTTATTGTACAAAGTTCAGCCATCATCGGACCGGGTATCGCGGGTGTCTTGATAGCTGTCAACCTTGAATTAGCGTTTGCAGTGAGTGCTCTCGCTTCGGCGCTCTCGATGGCTGCCTTATGGTTGGTAAAACCAACTCACCTTCAAAATCTGCAAGCAAGTCAGCTATCCGCTGGTCACGAGACTGACGACTCACCTGGCGCAAGTATACTGGCCGAGGTCAGAGAAGGTTTACATTATGCTTGGCGTGATCCTGTCATTAGAGGTTTGCTGATGTTGATTGCGGCATTAAGTCTGGCTTTGCAGGGACCGCTCATCGTGGGAGGCGGACTGCTCGCCAATGAACGCTTTGGTGGCGCAACCAGCTTCGGGATGCTGCTCTCAGGGTGGGGTTTTGGTGGTTTATTGGGTGCGGTTAGCGCAGGCAGTCTCGATGCTATAAAGCAACAGGGCCGGTTGCTGATCGTGATCAGTGTCGTGTTTGGGGTGGGTATAAGCGCCGTCGGATTTGCCACAGAACTTTGGGTAGCCGTTGCGCTGATGAGTTTGATGGGGTTTTGCGAAGGTTTTGTGGAAGTACAAACGGTGACTTGGCTACAGACCTATGGTGAAACCAACTTACAGGGACGGTTAATGAGTTTGGTAACCTTTGCTTCGGTAGGACTGGAACCATTCTCGTATGGATTCGCTGGTTTACTGGGAGAATTTGAGCCAACAATTATGTTTCTGAGCGCAGGCGCCTTTATATTAATAATTACGGCAATTTCAGTCTTAAACAAAGCGCTTCGCAATACGCTACAATACCAACCATTCATCAAAAACCCATTGCAGGGCTAAAGGTTAGAACGTTAAGAATAACTTTATTGTCTATAATCCATAGTCACTTTTTGAGGTGGGCAACCAGTTGCCCACCCTATCGACCCCTTTTTGCTATTTGCTAACGATGTTTTTTGGCTGCTCGTCCGTGAATGCGACGATGTTGTCACACGTTGTATCCAAAATACGCTGTACAGCTTCGCGGGTATTGAAGGCGCTATGGGGGGTAATAATCACGTTGCGCAGCCGCAGCAACACATGATCCGCCAGCAATGTTTCTAAGTTCCTCTCTGGATCATGCAAGGAGCGCAGCAGTTCTGCTTCTTCCCGGATCACCGGTTCTTCAGGAAGCACGTCGAGACCCGCGGCGGCGACTTTACCAGTAGTCAGTGCTTGCAAGAGCGCCTGAATATCGATGATCGGGCCACGGGCGGTATTAATTAACACAACTCCTTGTTTCATAGCATCAAATTGCTCTTTACCTAACAAATGTTTAGTTTTCTCGCTGCCCGGCACATGAATGCTGATCACATCAGCCTGCTTTAGCAAGGTATCCATATCCACATAGTCAAAGCCAATCTCTTGGGCCGCCTGTTCATCCGGCTTAATGTCAAAGGCCACCACGTTCATCATAAAACCTTTGGCAATATGGGCCACATGGAATCCAATATGACCGGTGCCAATGATACCTAGGGTTTTGTGCTTTAGGTCAAAACCCTGCAGGCCCCGGGGTGAGAAATCACCTCGCCGGGTGCGATCCACCCCATCCACCACCCGGTGGCTGATACTCAAAAGTAATGCAAAGACGTGTTCGGCCACGGTATTTTCCCCATAGCTGGGCACATTGGCTACAGTGATGTCGTGTTCCTGGCAATAGTCGAGATCAATATGATCAAAACCTGTCGAGCGGGTCGCGATAAATTTTAAATTTTCAAACTTGGCTAGCACTTCAGCGTTAAGCTTGGAGTAAATAAAAGTGGAGATGATAGCAGCGTCACCATGATCGGCCACTGTATCAGCATCAAGGGCGCGCTTATCAAAAACAATCTCATAACCGCGGTCTTCTAACTCGCTGAAGGCGTTCCGTTCCCACGCTTCAATCTCAAAAAGTACGATCTTCATGGTTGGCTCCTGGCTATACATTATCTAGGGTGAGTTCAGCAGATTTCTGGCTTTGAGGGGTCAACCGATTTTCATCGCGATCGCGATCTTCAGGTTTAAGCAGTCCGAAGGTATAGCTCTCCCCCGGCGCCATTTTGCGATAGTGGCCCCGATAAGCGATGGTGATGGGCAACGCCATGGTCTGGCTGCTACTGATAGTGAGGGTGTCGTGGTTAATGTTGATCTGCAGGGTATGTTGCCGATAACGCACATGGGTGGTTAGGCAACGCAGCGCCTGGGGCAGAGCCGGATTAAAGTAAAGAATACCGGCACGGGTTTCGATACCCGTAAAACAGCGCTGCGCTAAATCGATGGTGCCGGCCATCGCCCCCAGATGAATACCTTCCGGTGTCGTGCCACCCTGAATATCACTGATGTCACTAGACAATGCCTGAATGAATAGGGACCACGCTTCAGGCCGTTGGGTGCGCGCCATTACCCAGGAATGCACCACCCAACTTAAGGTGGAACCGTGGGAGGTATGGTCAAGGTAGTAATCGATGTTGCGGGGTATCAGTTCCCTTTCGAAAGGGTATCCCAAACGCTCAAAGATAAGAGCTAACTCATCGGCCGAGAACAAATAAAATAACATCAATACATCGGCTTGTTTAGAGGCTTTATAACGATTTGGAGAATCATTTTCGGCTTCCAAAATACGGTCTAACCGCTGAATATCGCCGTACTTTTTACGGTAGCCTTCCCAATCGAACTCTTGTAAATCTCCATAACCCTCATACTGACTGATAATACCGTCATCGTGGAAGACCACCCGCAGCTTACGGCTAATCTCATCCCAACAGGCTGTTTCCCTAGGTTGCAAGCCGATACGCTCGCACAGTTTGCGCCTTACATCATTAGGCAATAATTCCAACACATCCTGGGCGCGGTTGAGGGACCAGGATGCCATGACATTGGTATAAGCGTTATTATTCAACCCGCCCCCCTCGTCGGGATCGGCGTCCGGATATGCGGTATGGTATTCATCCGGACCCATGACAGCACGGATCTCGTAGCGGTCGATGGCTTCGTTATAGGTGGCGATGCTGGCCCAAAAGCGAGCAATTTCAATTATCATTTCGGCGCCATAGTCGCGCAAAAAATCATAATCTTCAGTCACTTGATAATATTGCCACACGTTATAAGCGATGGCCCCATTAATATGACGCTGGCGATAAGTGTTATCGGGTATCCAACGTCCTGATTCAGGATTTAAGTGGATTTTTTGACTTTCTTCGCGGCCATCGCTGCCACTTTGCCAGGGATACATAGCCCCAGCAAAGCCTGCATCTTGGGCTGCCCGCCGCGCTGCGGGCAAACGCCGGTAACGATAACGTAGCAGAGCGCGGGTGAGCACTGGTAGACGCAGGTTGAGAAACGGAAAGATAAATAACTCGTCCCAGAAAATATGGCCTCGATAAGCCTCCCCATGCCAACCTCGAGCCGGCACACCCACGTCTCGGTCGATGGAATGAGCCGAGACAGTCTGCAATAGATGAAAAACATGCACCCGCAGCTTGAGATTGGCGCCGTCGCTATCCTCAGTCTCAATGGCCAGATCACAATCATCCCAAAGCTGCCGCCAGATCAACTGGTGATGTTCCAATAAATGTGCAAACCGTTCTGCTCGCGCTACTGCATTCGTGGCTTCTAAACCCGGTTCAGAGATGGCAGAATCTTGAGAGGTATAAAGGGCAGCGATTTTTTCGATCACGACCTTGTCACCTTTAGCAAGATCCAGGGTTAGCTCTTGACTGATTTTGTCAGTGTCACTGTAAGTATGGCGCTCGGTGACGATTTGCTCATTACCGCTATAAAGCATAGTGCGGGCTGCTACGGCGATTTCTAGGCGGGACTGGCGCGTGCGGCTGCGTAACCAAATAACCTGGTTGTCAAATTGATCCACCGTCAAAGTTTCTAGATGATGGCCGTTTAGCTTCCGATAACGGGCTACTCCGTCGTTGGTGACGCTGCCATCTAAAGCGGTGCGCACGGTGAGGGTGCCTGACCAATCTTCCGCACTGAGCTGAATCTCAAGTCCTGTCAAGTGCTGATCCGCCATGCTGACGAAGCGGCGCTCCTGCCAACGGGTGGTGCGACCTTGAGCATCCCGAAAACGGATATCTCGGGTCAATAAACCCCGCTGGACATTCAGCTCCTGGCGATAAGCGAGCACCTCCACTTGATCGAGGGAAAACCAGTCGCCATTGTCGATTTTAATCGTCAGCGGCAACCAATTGGGTAGATTGACTAAATCTTCGTTTTCGATATCCCGACCGGAGATCTCCGTTAATTGCCGATCATAACCCCCCGCCAGATAGGTACCAGGATAATGCACCTCATCGTTTAGGCTTTCCGGCCCTGCGCCGCGGGTGACAAAGTAACCGTTACCTAACGCACACAAAGCTTCCCGCAATCCTTCTTGATCAGGACTGTAACCATGATAATCAAGAACCCAATCGCTCATGATATGTCTCCTTGGGCCAAGTTGATTAACCCTTGCAAGAAATCTTTTACCTGGGCAGGTTCAGCAAGTTTATAATGGGCCGCCGTAGCACGGCTGTCATTACCGACAACGATGCCGACACCCCATTCTTGTAAAATCTGAAAGGCGTCTTCATCGGTCACATCATCACCAATATAAACTGGTAACACATCGGGTCGATCCAGCTTGAGCTTGTCCAGCAACCACAGCACCGCATGGCCTTTGTTCCAATCGGTTTTAGGCTGCACTTGAAAGACTTTTTTACCCGAACCTTTACGTAGCCTACCGATGTGCTGTTTGATCACCTGGTCTACCGCTTGTTCCACTTGGTGGATTTGATTATCCGCCACCTGCCGGTAATGAATCGCGATGGCAAAGGTCTTTCGTTCCAAGGTACAACCTTCGATTTTTTCTAATGCTTTGTGCAGTTTTTGTTCCGCCTGATCGAGATCCGGTAAAAATTCTTTGCCTTTTTGCATCTCCTTACTTTGACTGCCCGGACCGGCGATTTCAAACCCGTGGCTACCGGCATAAAAAACCCCATCGAGCTGAACCCGCTGGCGCAGATCATTAAGATCACGACCACTGATAATACTGACCGTGTAGTGTTGCGCTAATCGAGTTAGCGTAGTGCGCATAGAGTCATCAAGAATCGCTTGATCTGGATCGTTGACGATAGGCGTTAAAGTGCCATCGTAATCAAGAAAAATAGCGAGTTGCTTATCTTTTAAGCGCTCGGTTATTGGTGTCTCATTATCCCCTGCCGAGGGGACACTATCGACCATTCGCATATTCACCTCCGGATCAGATGTGGGCTTACTGATCACGTTTACTACGCTGAGTCAGTGTGTGATGTATAAAACTCATTCAGTCATTTGAGGGTTTTGCCTATGGAAATGGAATCAATACCCTCACATTCCAAAAGTCGCGATGACCATTGCAATAACTACACCCATAAGAACCTAGTATTGAATCCTCTGCTTGGTGCATGAAATCACAAAAAACGAAGTTTGCATGGTTACACTCAGAAGTTTTTTTATGGATGGATTGAAATAATTACATGCGGTTACAGACTACGTTGTAAAAGTTACATAACCATTATGCTTTAATAGGTAATATTGATATAGCGCACATAATACCGTCCAAGACTTTGAAATAATCGGCCAATGGATAAAAACAGTGCTACTGCTATGCGTTTAACCGATCGACAATGGGAAAGTGTTAAAACACAACTGCCCTATTTAAAACCACACGAAAAAAACCATGAACAGCCTTGGTGCGAAGATCGGGCAATTCTTGAGGGTATTTTGTGGATACTGCGCAGTGGTGCTGCTTGGGCACAACTACCGACTCGATATCCTCCAAGCTCTATATGCTACAAACGCTTTCAAACATGGAACCGCTCAGGCACTCTTTTCAATGTACTTAAAGCATTGGCAGATGATCTTATCGAACACAGCGAACTAAAACTTAATGCTAAACATATCGCTGCCCTTTTTCCGTTAACCCGCAAAAAAAGCACCGTATGGGCCTCGACAACCGCAGCGATGGCAGATGACCTATGGGCTTGGCAGACGCTGACGGTTTTTTCATCGTCATCCACCTGGCAGGCATTATCGTCTACTAAAGCACGTTGGTTGAGACGGCATGTACGGGAAGGTCTTTGTAATCGTATGTATAAAAAATCGTTGCTGACGCCTAGCAAACAATCTACGGTATTGCTACATCCTTGCCATGACAGCGCAGTTCGTAAAACTTCATTGTAAGGCCATACTATCTTTAACGTTGTAGTTGTTCTATCCTTCTAAAATTATTGCTCAGTTGATGGTCAACGAGGCTGAGTCGCTTTTAAAAGGGGTGTTGGCGGCCCGGAAGGCCGCCATCAAGCCTATAGGGATATATTCACGGTGTCCCCTGGAACAAACGATCAGTCACGTACTCCACAGCCTCACTCGTGGGCAACAAATTGCCCACCCTACCCTTTACGCCGTTTTCTTGCACCCAGGATAGCCAACGCAATCTGCCCTACCACCAGGGGCAATAAACTCATAGCGCCAATCAAACCCCAGCCGGTCAAACCCGGGTCCTGAGTGTTGAGCAACCCGTTAAGCCCCGGTAGATAAACGGCCAACAACAGCAATACGCTACACAGGGCAATACTGCCCCAAATAAAAGGGTTACGCACCACGGTGTTATCGAAAGGAGTAGAATCGGAATCCCGTAGATTAAACACAAACCACAGTTTGGTAGCCCCTAGAGTAATAAAAGACACGGTCACTGCCACTGTCTGAGACATCCCCAACCATTGCATCGCTAAAGCCATAGCCCCCAACACACAGGCAGCAATAACCACCCCCCAAGCAGCGATGACGAGCCAATGGGTGCGAGTCAATATGCGTTCCTGCGGATCTCGGGGCGGTCGGTGCATGACCCGCTCATCACCTTTACCGACTCCCAGCGCGAGAGCAGGAAATACATCGGTGATCACATTTAAATAAAGAATCTGCAACGGCCGTAACGGCAACGGTGCTCCGGCTGCCGAGGCTACCGCTACGGCAATCACTTCAGCCACATTGGTGCATAACATAAACAGCACGGCTTTGCGGATGTTGCCGAAGATCACCCGCCCCTGCTCGACGGCGGCAACGATACTCTCAAAACGGTCGTCCTTTAACACCATGTCGGACGCTTCCCGAGCGGCGTCGGTGCCGCGCTGCCCCATGGCCACACCAATATCGGCTTTCTTCAAAGCAGGTGCATCGTTGACCCCATCCCCAGTCATGGCGACGATTTCCCCAGCTTCCTGATACAAGCTCACTAGATGCAATTTCTGTTCAGGGTTTACCCGGGCAAAGATGGATATTTTGCGCAATTCCTCCTGTTCTTGTTCAGACATCTGTTTGGGGTCTTTGTCCAAATCCCTGCCATGATAGGCCACTGCATCATTACTATCGACAATACTCACCTGTTGACCGATGGAACGTGCGGTGGCCGGCTGGTCGCCGGTGACCATCACCACTTTGATACCCGCTGAACGGCAAGCTTCCACCGCCTCGCGCACATCTTGGCGGGGTGGATCCAACAGACCCACTAAACCTAAAAAGCACAGCTCTTCATAAGGTTCGGCGTCGCTGTTGGCCACTTGTTTATCCGCCATGGCGAGCACCCGCAATCCGTCTTCAGCCAACGCTTCAGCCCGCTCCTGCCACTGTCGACGGGTATCTTCATCCAAGGTTTGGTTATCTTCACCAGCAAGTCGATCACAGACTTCGAGAACCGCTCGAGGAGCGCCTTTCACCGCCACCTGAAGACCGTCTTCGCTTTCATGGTAGGTGGCCATCATCATTAGATCTGAATTAAAGGAGACTTCCCGCACTTCAGGATATTTTTCTAACAGAGATTTGCGGGTCAGATCCAATGCTTTGCCACCTTGCAGCAAAGCCACTTCCGTGGGATCACCAAGATCTTTGTCTTTTTCGCTATCACCCTCCGCCAAGGAGGCATTATTGCAGAGCACACCAACTTCTAATACCCGCTGCAGCAAACCATCGTCTTCCTGGTGTTCCCGATCCTGTACCTGCAAATCACCCCCGTCTTCATCCACACCAAACTCTGCTGCATTAGTGGCAGTGACTACCTTTTTAAGACGCATCCGGTTTTGCGTTAAGGTGCCAGTTTTATCAGTAAAAATGACCCGCGTCGCGCCTAGGGTTTCCACAGCCGCCAAACGATTAATGAGGGCTTGCCGTCTAGCCATTCGCCACATACCCCGCGCCAGGGCAATGGTGGCGACGATGGGCAATCCTTCCGGCACCGCCGCGATACCCAAAGCGATAGCCGTTTCAATCATCAAACGGGTTTCTTGACCGGCCAGCAAACCCACCCCGGCCACGGCTGCCGCCACCAATAAGGTCACCAAAGCAAGCCGCCGCCCCAAAGCATCTAGACGCTTCTCCAAGGGCGTGGCTTGATCCTCCGCCGATTGAGTAAGCTCGGCGATTTGCCCTAATTGGGTCTTAGTGCCGGTGGCAACTACGACACCGTGTCCTGAACCTTGCGTCAAAGTCGTCCCTTTAAACAACATATTGGTACGTTCCGCCAGGGGTGTGTCATCCTTTACCGCTTCTAAAGATTTATTCACCGGCACCGACTCGCCGGTCAACGGCGCTTCGTTAACCTGCAGATTATTAGCTTCCACCAGACGGATATCCGCCGGCACCACATCGCCCCCTTCGATCAGTATGATATCCCCGGGCACCAAGGCTTCGGCGCTCACTTCAGACTCGCGGCCATCCCGTAGAACCCGAGTTTTCGATTGACCCATCTTCTGCAGCGCTTCCATGGAGCGGGTGGCGCGCCATTCGCTCACAAAACCGATCACGCCATTGATCAATAACACGCAAACCACGGCAATACCTTCTGCCCACTCTTGGAAGGCAAAGGAAATGGCCGCTGCTACAGCCAACACAATCAGCACAACGCTCTTAAATTGATCTATTAAGATTTTTAAAGCGTTGCGACTTTGAGCTTTTTGGAGGCGGTTGCGGCCGTGTTGTTCACGCCGTTGCTGGACACTTTTCCGGGATAAGCCTTGCTCAACGTTTACTTCAAAACGGTTTAGAATCTGTTCCGCCGACTCGGCATGAAAATGCTGATCTGCCACCTTGGCCGCTGCGGTTTTCGCTTTATCCCCACTTTGAGATTTTTGCGGCTCTGCTTTTGTTTGGGACCTATCATCGTTAGAATCTAGCGGATAGATAGCTGGCGCAGCGCCGCTCTGGGTTTTTTGTTGTTGAGTAGTCATAGAGAAATATATCTTTTGTTGAAAGGACTTACGCAGCTCGTTCCAGAAGACGCCGTGAACACTTCCCTGTGGGCTTGACGACGGCTTTCCGAGCCGTCGACACTTCTTTCACGAGCTACCCAAGTCCTTTGTGCGTGAGTCCTAATTAATTGAAGTTTACGTCTGGTTTTGTTCCGCCTCGGCCACATGGCGTTTGACCGCCACAAAACTATCGGGAATCACGGCGATGGAATCGATACCCGAGTGCACCAAAAAATTAGCAAAGTCGGGATGATCGCTGGGCGCTTGGCCGCATAATCCCACCTTGCGCTCAGCTTTATGGGCGCTAGCGATTAACCTGGCTATCATGTCTTTGACTGCCGGGTTACGTTCGTCAAACAGCTCTGATAAGCGGTCGGAGTCTCGGTCCACCCCCAGCATCAATTGGGTCAAATCATTGCTACCAATGGAAAAACCGTCGAAACGCTCGGCAAACTGTTCAGCCTGCACAATATTAGCGGGGATTTCCCCCATCACATAAACTTGTAAACCGTTTTCACCCCGGCGGAGACCCTGTTCAGCGAGGGTTTCCGACACTTTGTCCGCCTCATCCAAGGTGCGACAAAAGGGAATCATGATGGTGACGTTATCCAAACCCATCTCTTCGCGGACTTTTTTCAACGCCTGGCATTCTAACTTAAAACCTTCCCGGTAGTCGTCGCTGTAATAACGGCTCGCGCCACGCCAGCCTAACATGGGGTTTTCCTCACTGGGTTCAAACCCTTCACCGCCGATCAGCCGGGCGTATTCATTAGTTTTAAAATCACTGGTGCGCACGATCACCTGTTTAGGATAATGAGCAGCGGCGATGCGGGCAATACCGTAGGCTAATGTATCTACAAAATAGCGGCGTTTATCGTCATAGGCACGGGTTAGCTGATTGATTTTATCGCGGGTTTCTGCGTCCAGCTCTTCTTTCAATTTCTCCCAACGCACCAAGGCCATGGGATGAATTTTGATGAGATTATTGATGATAAACTCCATCCGGGCTAGACCTACGCCGTCGCTGGGCAGCTGCCACCAACGCATGGAAGCCGCTGGATTAGCTAGAATCAGCATGATCTTAGTGCGGGTCTCAGGAATGTCGTCGAGGGGTACGTCGTTAACTTCATAGTCGGCGCTGCCTTCGTAAACAAAACCTTTATCGCCCTCGGCGCAGGACACGGTGACCTGTTGACCATCTTCCAATACCTGGGTCGCATTTCCAGTGCCGACAACAGCTGGCAGGCTCAGCTCGCGGCTGACGATGGCGGCATGGGAAGTACGTCCGCCATGTTCAGCGACAATGGCGGACGCCTTTTTCATAATAGGCACCCAATCGGGATCGGTCATCCCCGTCACCAATACGCCGTTTTCCTCGAATTGGTCAATTTGATCTGGACTCTCCAGCTTACATACCTTACCCACCGCGATGGCATCGCCGATGGCGTCGCCGCTCACCAACTCTTTGCCCTTTTGCCTAAGACGATAGGATTTTAGGGAACCGGCTTGTTTTTGGGACTGTACCGTCTCCGGTCGGGCCTGGACGATGAACATTTCCCCGGTTTCCCCGTCTTTGGCCCATTCCATATCCATAGGCTTAGCGTAGTGCTGTTCAATGGCTACCGCCCAGCGCCCCAACTGGACGATTTCATCATCGCTCAACACAAACCGCATTTGTTCCTCCGGGGAGGTATCCACCGTGTGTACAGGACTATCCCCTTGCTCGGCATAGATGATCTTTTTGGCTTTGCCACCCAGGGTTTTTTCGATAATGGGTTTGTAGTCGTCCGACTTATCCAGCAGGGGTTTAAACACCATATACTCATCCGGGTCCACCGAACCCTGCACCACACTCTCGCCCAGACCCCAAGCGCCGTTGATGAGGACCGCGTCGGGAAAACCGGTCTCGGTATCGATGGAGAACATCACCCCAGCGCCCCCTTGATCAGAACGCACCATCTTTTGCACACCTACGGACAGGGCCACTTCCAAATGGTCAAAATTATTGTTTTCCCGGTAACTGATGGCCCGATCCGTGAACAGCGAGGCATAACAACGCCGACAGGCATCCAGCAACGCCTCTTCACCTTTCACGTTGAGAAAAGTTTCCAATTGACCGGCGAAACTGGCTTCAGGTAGATCTTCCGCCGTAGCGCTGGAACGCACTGCCACGCTGGGCTGCTCCCGCCCGGTCTGCTGCGCTAACTGTCGGTAAGCATCTTTGATGGCGTCGCGGAGTTCAGCCGGGAATTCAGCGTCCAAAAACAGTTGCCGAATCCCTTTGCCGGTCTCAGCAAGGGTGGTTTCGTCGTTGCGAAAACGCTTTATCTGTTCGGCGATCCGATCCCGCAGACCGTTGCTTTCGATAATGGCCCAATAGGCCCTGGCGGTAGTGGCGAAGCCAGCAGGCACTTGGATACCGGCTTTACGAAGATTTTGCATCATTTCCCCGAGGGAGGCGTTTTTGCCGCCCACCAGGGACACATCGTCGGAGCCTAGACCATCGAGCACCTTGACAAAGGGTTGTTCGGCAGACATCAGGGGAGTTACCTCGTTATATTGGAGTTAAACTAATTATGCCGTTTGCGCCACTGGCCTTCGGCACTCATGACTTTGAGGGCGGCCACCACATCGGCGGGGGTTACCGGCACTGGCTCGTTGTGGATGGTTTCACCCTCGCTACAGGCACGTTCAGCAACCCGCATCAAATCCTCCGTGGAACTCTCATTAAGACCGATCTCCGCCAGGGTAGTGGGCAGACCCACCGCTTCACAGAAACTGTACACTTCATCGACCAGCGTGCTGGTCTTATCGGTCAAAAACAGCGACGTCAGGGTACCGATGGCTACCTTTTCGCCATGCCAGTAATCGTGGGTGGCTGGCAACACGGTCAAGCCATTGTGAATGGCGTGGGAGGCCGCCAAACCGCCGCTCTCAAAACCAAGACCACTGAGCAACGTGTTGGCTTCTACAATATGCTCGAGAGCGGGCGTAATAGCCCCCGCTTCGCAGGCGTGTTTAGCAAATAAACCGTATTCCAACAAAGTTTCATAACAGAGACGCGCCAGCCGGTAACCGGTGCGAGAACCGACCCGCCCGGTCATGTTGGGGGCATAGTTTTGGCGACAGGATTCTGCTTCAAACCAAGTGGCCAAGGCATCGCCCATGCCCGACACCAAAAACCGCACCGGCGCGTTGACCACAATTTGCGTATCCAGCAACACTAAATTAGGATTATGACGCAGGGTGAGATAGCGTTTCATCTCTCCTTCCGGGGTGTATATCACTGCCAACGCGCTACAGGGGGCATCGGTGGACGCCAGGGTGGGCACAATGGCCACCGGCAGCTCCATTTCATGACAAACCGCTTTAGCGGTATCCAATGTTTTGCCACCGCCGACCCCGACGATGACATCGCATTGCATATCCTCACCCAACTCAATAAGGCGGCTGATTTCCTCATCGGAACTCTCGCCGCCAAATTTTTCAAAGGTGGCCTGCAGGGCCTGCTCAATGGGGGGTTGTAAGTGTTTGTCCAGCAGTTCATTCCACACAAACGGATCGCAGATCACTAAAGCATGGTCGCCTAATAATTTTAGGGCCTGACCAAGATCTTCAAGGGCACCCGCCCCTTGGATATAACGGCCAGGGAAAATAGTGGTGGTAATCATGACGGTGGCCTCAGGTGTCAGTATCAGGACTTACGCAGCTTGTGCCAGAGGACGCCGTGAACACTTCCCTGTGGGCTTGACGACGGCCTTCCGGGCCGTCGACACCTCTTTCACAAGCTACGCAAGTCCTTTGTTCGTAAGTGCTAGATATTTAAAACGGATTGATTAGCCGTAGGCTGATCAATGTCGTTCTTTGTTGCCTCTCATTCAGCAACACACATGCCAGGCTGTTGGTGATACTTTTAAAGATAAATCAAGAAAATGAAGGGGAATGGGTATGAAATGGAGGGGTGCTCGACGCACCAAAGAGATCCTATGATAGGAGTTTGTAAAAATTACAAAGGTTGCAATCACCCTATGTTACGAGTTTGTCACCAACTTGAGCAAAAAATTAGAAACGAAAAAAAACAAGTTTGTAATTCCTACAAATTTAATATCAGCACACTAGAAAATATCTATTCTACTTGCAGGTGTCACAAAAACTTAACTATTTTGGGTGACCAAAATACTACTCTGCCTGCTATCCTCTTTTACCTCAGACTCGCTCATGAATCTCTTCTCTATTCATCGGTTGAAAACCCGATACTTTTATAGGATTTAGGAGTTACGCAATTGAAAGTTTAAGTTGTTGATTTTTATGAATTCGCGATTGCACGGTGTGCAAATACATTCTCAGTGAAATCAAACCCTTATTAACCCAACTGCGTAACTCCTAAGGATTTTCAAGTAATTCATCAATAAAATATGTCGTCGTAGTCTCTTCTTCGACCATTAAAATAACTCGCACTCGCGTCTTGAAGCGATCTCTATATTTTTCTGGAATATCAATAGTCCCATTCTTAACTTTTGTCTGAAATTCTATCGCATACATAACTCCACCTTATGACTGTAACAAAAGTAACATTTCAATCTAACTACTCACCCTTCCGTCATTCTCGCCATGGACTGGCGAGAATCTAGTAGCATGGACGGCAAGCGCTAGTGACAATCAATGCCACCCTCCATGGCAACTGGATTCCGGCAATCCCTGCCGGAATGACGGGTGAGCAGTGACATTTCAATCAGCTAGAAAGACGATAAGCATTTAACCATTTAGCGTAACCAAAAGAATTTGGATATTCCGGTAAAACCGCAAAGGATACCTTTAGCAAATGTTCTTCGATAACCCGCAGCGCCCGACTTGCTAAGTTTTTATCTGCTTCCCAAGCTTCCACGCCGATGCTCCACCAGTGCTGGTCTTTTACCGTTAACGCCGTCCATTCCAATTGACACCGACTACCAGGACGATCATCATCCGCTTTGCAAATACCGTCGTCAGTTACCATAAACGCTTGTTGATAACGAACCTTATTAACCGCAACCCATCCAGTCGTCTTTAATAAAGGTTCTGGAGGGGCATCATCAGCATCCCACGGTACGCTCCACTTACCCCAGCGTTGCAGCCTTCCCTGAATAAAGCCACAGCCGTAGTCGCCGCAATCTTCCAACAAGAGCTTTACCTCAAGTTTGCCTTCCCGCATTTTAACGCCACAGTGTTCATGACAGGGAAAAGCATACCAATCGGTTCGCTCTTCAGGGCAAGGGAGACTTTCAAACACCTGGGTAACATCACAAGGTTTATCCGCAAAAAACCATTTAATCTCTAAACTAGGCCACATCATGACTATACTCAAGACCTCCATACAAAGGACTTGCGTGGCTCGTGAAAGAGGTGTCGACGGCCCGGACGGCCGTCGTCAAGCCCACAGGGAAGTGTTAACGGCGTCCTCTGGAACGAGCTACGTAAGTTCTAACACTTTACTATTAAACACCCGGTCCGCAATCCAGCGGATAGGGCATGGGCGACAATCCTAAGCGGAGCTTGCGGCGAGCGTCTTTGAGGGCCGTGCGCAGTCCCTCCTCCACCACCGGATGATAAAATGGCAGGTCCAACATTGCCCCTACATCCAGCCGCTGTTGACAGGCCCAGGCCAATAAATGTCCTAAGTGTTCTGCTTGAGGTCCGCACATCTCAGCGCCTAATAACAACCCTGTGCCCGGCTCCGCATAAACCCGTAATAGACCTCGATTTATACCCATGACCCGACTACGACCTTGATCCGCGAAAGACACCTCACCGATGGCGAAACAATCACCTTCCAGTTCGCTGTAACGACGTCCTACGATGGCAATTTGCGGATCACAGAATACAATGCTCAACGCCGCCCGGCGTAAACCAATACGAATGTCTGGATAGCGCCCGGCATTGTCGCCTGCAGTGCGGCCTTGGTCGGCAGCCTCATGGAGCACCGGCTGTAGGATATTGGCGTCACCGGCAATAAACACAGGACTATCGCCCACTTGTAGAGTGTAGGGATTGAATAGCGGGACACCGTTTTCAGCTAGCTCAAAATCTGTATTTTGCAAATCTAGGTGGGTGACATTAGGGGTGCGGCCTGTCGCGGCCAATACGTAGTCAAAGGCTTCTGTCCGCGCCTGACCCTTGGTGTCGGTAAAGTCGATGATGACTTGCTCGCCGTCCACCTTCATGCTGGTCACATTGGCATCCGGATCCACATAAAATTCATCTTGCAAAGTCTGTCGGCAGACATCCATTACCGCGGGATCTGTCAAGGAACCCACATTGCCGCCTTTGCCAAAGACGAAGACCCTAACCCCTAACCGGCGCAACGCTTGGGCTAACTCAAGCCCGATGGCGCCAGCACCGAAAACCGCCACTGCGTTAGGTAAATCATCCCATCCGAATATCTCATCGCTGGTGATAAGCCGTTGGCCGAGGGTTTTAAAAGATTGCGGATAGCGGGGGGTCGAACCGGTGGCGATAACAATGGCTTTTGCCGTTACCACCGTATGGTCATCCACTTGCAGGCGCTGGTTATCCAGAAATCGAGCATAACCGCACAGCTTATGGGCGGAGTCAATGGCATCCACCGATTTCAGCACAGAGGCCACAAAACGGTCCCGTTCTCGCTGCACCCGCTGCATCACCGCGGCGCCGTCGATGCTGATGTTATCTGCATGAACGCCGAACTGCGCTGCCGTCTCTACATGGTAAGCAGCCTCAGCGGCGGCAATCAACAGCTTGCTCGGCATACACCCTACCCGGGCGCAGGTCGTGCCATAGGGACCACCTTCTATCAACACCACATTATCAGTATGATCGAGAGCGCCTTTATAAGCGGTCAACCCTGCCGTTCCGGCGCCGATAATAGCTACATCGACAGTACGTTGTTGCATAGTCTTTTCTCGTTGGGCTAAGGTTTGTCTCAAATCCGCATAGCCTATGCCAGTACATCAAAACATGACTAGAGTATGGGATTTGCAGAAACAATGGATACAAACCCTAGGAAAGTAGCCCGGATGGAGTACAACGAAGTCCGGGAAAAGAAGTGAAATCCGGGCCACAAAGTAAACGCTTCCCAATTGACTTTAAGAAATGGCTACCTAACACTACTGGACGACTTAGTCGGAATTTGGGCATCTTTATCAGACGTTCGCGGCTTACCGATGTGGGCGAGGGGTCTAATAGAAACCCAGACAAGCGCGCCAACAAAAACAATAATACTAACGATAACGAACCATTCAGTCATAGATCCTCCAGATCGTTTATAAAGCTTTGGGCCGCTCGATCCACCCATAAGATGGCAGCAGAAATAACAATCACTGCTAGGCAGCAAATAGCAAGCAGCCAGACACTGGCTTTAGCGTAGTTTTGCACTAACCAAGCTATAAGTGAAATATTGGTAATGACGAGAATGCCAAATTTCACTTTAAGCCACCCGATTTGCTCTTTTATTTTATCTGCTTTTGACATTTCTTGCTGTGCATTCCGGATTAAATGAAGTAAGTAGCCCGGATGAAGTGCAACGAAATCCGGGAAATACGAGTTTATCCCGGATTCCGCTTCATTACATCCGAGCCACGAAACCAAGACGTTTCCCAACAAAACGTTTTTGCAGGCCCTCTCCTTAATCCTTATAATCTTATGAAGTGTGCGCCATTTTAAAGCTAAGTTTTAGCCTAGTGTCAGGATTCCCATAATCTTGGCATACGCCAAATCACCCACCGCCGTGCCGCGTTACGCCCACATCCCCTCATCTAAAAAAGTAATAGGCTAGCAATACGGGTACAATGGCTAACAAAGCGGCCCGCGTTTTCCACCTCCATCATCCTTTCCTAAAAAAGTAATAGGCTAGCAATACGGGTACAATGGCTAACAAAGCGGCCCGCG
>CAZGON010000006.1:0-5291 GCA_964527085.1 uncultured Candidatus Competibacteraceae bacterium | reverse complement strand
TTTTCCACCTCCATCATCCTTTCCTAAAAAAGTGCCGAGGCCAACCAGATGTCAGCACAACCCGATAAAACCGCCCATAGTTCCACAACCAACTTTGCAGTGGTGGGCATTGGCGCCTCGGCGGGAGGGTTGGAAGCCTGCAAGGCGTTTTTTCACGCCATGCCAGCGGACAGTGGTCTGGCCTTTGTGGTGATCCAGCATCTGGATCCTACCCATGAAAGTTTAATGGCGGAGATTCTCGCCAAGACCACCTCCATGCCAGTAACCCAGGTGACGGAACCTGTTACGGCTGAAGCTAACCATGTTTATCTGATTTCACCCAACAGCCATTTGACCATTCAAGACGGCGTCCTGGAACCCGCTGAACCCGCCGCGCAACGCAGTCTGCGGTTACCAGTGGATGAGTTTTTTTGTGCCTTGGCCAATGATATGGCGGAACGCGCCATTGGACTTATCTTTTCGGGCACCGGCAGGGACGGCAGCAACGGCGTGCGCGCCATCAAAGGAGAAGGTGGTCTGGTATTGGCCCAAGACCCGGACACGGCCCGCTTTGACGGAATGATTCGCAGCGCCATCGGCACCGGCCAGGTGGATACCATCGGATCCGTTGAGGCGCTGCCCGAGCTTATCATTCAATATGCCCGCCATGCCTATGTCTGGGAGAAGAAGGACAACACCAGCGATCTGGATAACCATATGACCACGCTGCTGGCCACTTTACGTACCCGCACCGGTTATGATTTCCGTCCCTATAAGGACGGTACCCTGGTGCGTCGTATTAAGCGTCGGCTAGGAATTAAGCATATGGAGACACCAGCGGATTATATAAAATTACTCCGTAAAGACACTCATGAAATCGAGCAGTTGGCGAAGGATATGTTGATCAGCGTCACCGCGTTTTTTCGCGATCCGGAAGCCTTTAAGGCGCTGACCGAGCAGGTGCTAACGCCGCTGGTGCATAGCAAAGGGGTGGACGATCCCATTCGTGTCTGGGTACCGGGTTGCGCCACCGGTGAAGAGGCTTACTGCTTGGCCATACTGCTCTTGGAACAGGTGCAAGGGGCGCAAAAGCATTGTCCCCTGCAGGTGTTTGCCACGGATATCGATCATAATGCGCTGACTACTGGGCGCAGTGGTTTATACCCCGCTAGCCAGGTGGCCGATGTCTCTAGCGAGCGCCGCAAACGATTTTTTCAACAGGAAGACGGTCATTATCGGGTCACAAAGACGCTCCGGGAGGCGGTGACCTTCGCCCAGCAAAATTTGATTGCCGACCCACCCTTTTCGCGCCTGGACTTGATCAGTTGCCGCAATTTACTGATTTATCTTAAACCGACGGTGCAGCGTCAGGTGATTGCGTTATTTCATTTTGCCCTCAAGGCAGACGGTTATCTTTTTTTGGGCAGTGCCGAGACCATCGGTTCCCAGCATGAGCTTTTCGAATCGCTCTCAAAAACCTGGCGTATTTACCAGCGCAGCGCCGCCTTACCCTCTCCTCAACTGGATTTTCCCATCGCTACCAGTCTCGCCAAAGCTGGCCAGCGAGCCAGCGATGAGGCGAAGGCAAAGCCCTCTCTAAACCGGCTAGCCGATGTCACCCAGCAACTCCTATTACAGCACTATGCCCCGGCGGCGGTGCTGGTCAACCGTCATTATCAGATTCTTTATTTTTACGGTCCCACCGACCGCTATTTAAAACAACCCACCGGGGCGCCCACCGATGATTTGCTGGCGCGGGCGAGGGAAGGCTTGAGTGCACGGCTCCGCACAGCACTCCAGCAAACCCTTACCACGGGACAGCCGGTCACGGTAACCGATGCCCGGGTGGGCTTTGAAGAAGGCTATCAACCCATCGCCTTTAGTGTCCGCCCAGCACCCTTGTTTAAGGCCCAGCAAGGGGCGCTGCTGGTGACCTTTGAAGACCAGCAACAGCGCGAGTCTGGGTTAACAGTGGCGTCTGCAACCCCTGCGGCGGAAGACTCCCTGGTCAAACTGTTAGAGAATGAACTCAAGGTCACCCGGGAGGAGTTGCAGAGCAATCTTGAAGAACAGGAAACCACCAACGAGGAACTCAAGGCGGCCAATGAAGAGATCACCTCGGTTAACGAAGAGCTGCAATCCACCAACGAGGAGCTAGAGACCGCTAAGGAAGAACTGCAGTCCATGAATGAAGAGCTGACCACCGTCAACAGTCAACTGCAAGATAAAGTCCACGAGCTCACCACCTCCAACAGCGATCTAGCCAATCTGCTGCGTAGCACCGACATTGCCACCTTATTTCTCGATCCGCAACTGTGCATCAAGCGCTTTACCCCGGCCAGCCGGGTGCTGTTCAAACTGATCGCCACTGACGTGGGCCGCCCGTTAAGCGATATCACCGCCATCGTTGACGACCCGTCGCTACTGGCCGATGCCGAGCAGGTGCTCGCCAAGCTGACGCCGGTGGAAAAAGAAGTGCTTAGCGTCGATAGCAGCTGTTATCTGCGCCGAGTGCTGCCTTACCGTACCCAGGACGACCGCATCGATGGGGTGGTGATCACCTATGTGGATATGACCGCCCGGCGCCGTGGCGAAGAGGGGTTACGACGGTTGGCGACGGTGATGCACGACTCCAACGATGCCATCACCGTGCAAGGATTTGACGGCAAAATCCTCGCCTGGAACCGAGGCGCCGAAGGCATGTACGGTTGGAGTCAAGAGGAAGCTGTAAAGCGCAATGCCTTTGATTTGATACCGGCGGAAAAACACCCAGAGACGGTTAACACGATTCACCAACTGCAAGCAGGCAAAACGGTAGCGCCCTTTGAAACCCAGCGTCTCACCCGAGATGGCCGCAGGTTGGATGTCTGGTTAACCGCCACTGTCCTAGCTGACGACAAGGGTCAACCCGATGCCATGGCCACCACTGAGCGGGACATTAGCCAACACAAACGTAATGAGGCCACGCTGCTGGCGCTTAAGGAAGCCGCCGAGCAAGCCAATACCGCCAAATCCCGTTTCCTGGCGGCGGCCAGCCACGATCTACGCCAGCCCTTACAGACTTTAGAAACCTTGCAAGGGATTTTAGAACAGAAGGTCACTGAGCCAGCGGTACAAGAGGTAATCCGCAACCTCGGCCACAGCGTGCGTTCCATGAGTAGTATGTTAAATATATTACTGGATATGAACCAGCTGGAAGCGGGAACCGTAACGCCTCGTCTAAAAAGTATATCCATTGAACAGATGCTTAGCCATTTGGACAGCGACTTTCAACAGGTGGCGCAAAAAAAAAGTTTGCAACTGCGCATCAAAGCTTGCCCAGCTTTCATTCGCAGCGATCCCGATTTATTGCAACAGATTCTCCGCAACCTGGTGGCCAATGCCATTAAGTATACGGAAAAAGGCAAAGTGTTAGTGGGCTGTCGGCGCCGCGGCGATACCCTGCGCATCCAGGTGTGGGACACCGGCCCTGGCATCCCTAAAGATCATTTTCGAAATATTTTTGAAGAATTTTATCAGCTTACCAATCCGGCTCGGGATCGCCGCCGGGGATTAGGATTAGGGCTTGCCATTGTGCAGCGGCTCAGCCATCTGTTGAACCACCCGGTGGAGGTGCAATCGAGGCCGGGGCGAGGTTCGATGTTTGCGGTAACCGTACCGCTGAGTGGAGAGATACCCCAACAACCGGTTAAAAAGCCCGTCGAAATCGCACACAAAAAGCATACGGAACCCGTGTCAATTCTTTTTATCGAAGACGATGCCGCGTTGCTCAGGGCCGGGGAGCTATTTTTAAAAATGCACGATTTTCAAGTGACGCCAGCAGCCACCAGTTTTGCGGCGCTAAAGGCCATTGAAGCCGACAAACTACGCCCAGATCTGGTGATCAGCGATTACCGCTTACCCTGCGGCGCTACCGGTTTTGAGGTGGTACAGCGCATTCGCCAACTGCTCGGTTGTAAACTTCCCGCCATCATTATGACCGGCGATACCACCGGCGACTGGGCTGAAGAAGTCATAGAACACGGTTATCAGGTCCTCCAAAAACCGGTGGCCAGCAGTCTATTGATGCAGACCATCCATGAGCAGCTTGCGAAAGCCGATGATGCCCCGTTAGCGGACAGTCATTAGACGATAGCTATGAAGCAACTATTTCAAGATCAGGAAACCCTAACGCACCTTTGCAGATACCGTCATATTCGGCGGTTATCGCTGTTTGGATCAGTTTTGAAGGGCAACGACCGACCCGTCAGTGACGTGGACTTACTTGTGGAATTTGAGCCAAGCGCTAAACCAAGTTTGCTCGATATGGCATCCATGGAAGAAGAGTTTTCCTCTTTGCTCGGCGGACGCCGCGTGGATTTGCGTACTGCGCCAGAATTGTCCCGCTATTTTCGAGACGAGATAGTGCGAACAGCGGAAGTGCAATATGCTTTAGACAACCGTTACTGAAGCCTTGCCGCCCGTCTCTAAGCAGCTGAAATCATTGCTTGAGAACGATTAATCTTTATTCTATACAATCAAGTAACTTCAGTAATTCTTCAGGTGTGTAAGCAGAGACAGGAGAATTTGAAAAATCCTTTTTGTTTCTTGTAACAATAATGTCAGCAGACACCAGTACCGCTGATTGACTTAACACCGCGTCCTCGAAGTCACTAAAACCTGCCTGTAAAGCTGCCTCGATTACCCGTCGATTGACAGGTGCAATCTCAAGAATAGAAAGTAACGTTTGTATATGCTGACACGCTTCGTCCTTACCCACTTTCTTGCAACACAAATAAAAAAGAGTGGTGATTGTTGTTGCACAGGCATACCCCGAGAACGCTCCCCGTTCAGCCTTTGATAATAGCACCGCCGACGGGATTGCAAAGGGCTCTCGATCAAGGAGGACATCCAGAAGCACATTGGTATCAAATAGAGCTTTCAAAGATACTTCTCTTCCAGATACTTCTGGTAGTCCTGTACATCAGCCTGAGACTTTTTCAAAACTCCCTTTAATCGCTGAACGGACGGAGTCATCTCCGGTTTTGACGAAGATCTCGCATTAAGAAGTAAAAAGTAATCCGCTACCAATTGTGATAGGGATTTGCCAGACTGCTTGGCATATGTTTTTGCTTGCTTGACCAGTTGATCGTCAAGCCGAAGGGTGAGCTTTGTTTGCATTAGTAGTCCCTCTATTTGACGTATAATATCTAAAAGTTAGTACGTCAAATAGAGATGTGTCAAGGCAGTAGCTATCGTCAACAGCCGCGTCTTAGACGCTGTTTCAAAACCTGCTCATGTCCGCTGACTCGGCGTTACAGCGCCTTGATTCA
>CAZGON010000005.1:0-42570 GCA_964527085.1 uncultured Candidatus Competibacteraceae bacterium | reverse complement strand
ATTGCTCATGTCCGCTGACTCGACGTTGCAGCCCCTTCTCCGCTGCTCATTTACTTGCTTGTAAACTGCGCTGCTCGAAGGCGCTGCGCCTTGATTCGGCAAACGTCGCGGGTTTTTAAAACAGCTTCTAACGTTTACTAATTACACAAGCCCAAACCCCAAACCATTCACGCCAGCCAAGATAGGGGCTAGAATGCAAGCAGCTCATTCATTCAAACCCCATTAACTACTTAACACAATACCACGAGGAGCCATACAGATCGGTTGGTCCCACACCTTGCTCTATATACGGTAAGGTAACACATTAAAAATAGAGGGTTTTGCTGTGCTAGATGCCTATCGCAATCATGTTGAGGAACGCGCCTCTCAAAACATACCGCCGCTGCCGCTCAATGCCCAGCAAACAGCGGAACTGGTGGAATTATTGAAAAACCCCATTGCGGGCGAAGAAACCATGCTGGTGGGATTGCTGACCCACCGGGTCCCAGCGGGAGTTGATCAGGCCGCCTATATTAAAGCGGCTTTCCTCGCGGATATTGCCAAAGGTCACACTCATTCCCCGCTGATCACGCCACTACAGGCCGTCGAGCTATTGGGCACTATGTTGGGTGGCTATAATATCCAATCTCTGATTGACGCCTTGGACGATGGCTCCTTGGCCCCAACCGCCGCAAAAGCACTTTCCCACACCCTGTTGATTTTTGATGCCTACCATGATGTTATCGACAAAGCTAAGACCAATCCGTTCGCTCAACAGGTAGTGGATGCTTGGGCTGACGCCCAATGGTTTACCAGCAAACCTAAGCTTGCAGAAACCATCACCGTCACGGTTTTTAAAGTGCCCGGCGAAATCAATACCGATGATCTCTCGCCAGCCAGTGAAGCCTGGAGTCGACCCGACATTCCGTTACATGCCAAGGCTATGCTGGGTTACCGGGTTGAAGGGGCCTTACAAACCATCGAGTCTCTTAAATCCAAGGGCCACCCCATCGCCTTTGTGGGCGATGTGGTGGGTACCGGCTCATCCCGCAAATCCGCCATCAATTCGGTATTGTGGCACATCGGTCAGGATATTCCCTTCGTCCCCAATAAACGCCAAGGTGGCGTGATTATTGGCGGCAAGATTGCGCCTATTTTTTTTAACACGGCGGAAGACTCCGGTGCGCTACCCATTGAATGCGATGTCACCGCCCTCAATACCGGCGATGTTATCCATATCCATCCCTACGCCGGCAAGATTACCAATGCCGCTGGCGAAACGGTTAGCACCTTTACCCTCAAACCGGTCACCATGCCTGATGAAGTACAAGCCGGTGGCCGCATCCCGTTGATTATCGGCCGCACCTTAACCGATAAAACCCGCGCTGCCTTAAACCAACCACCGACAGAAATTTTTCAACGCCCTGTGGCGCCTGCGGATACTGGCAAAGGTTTTACCCTGGCTCAAAAAATCGTTGGCCGCGCCTGTGGCCTGGCGGGTGTCCGTCCTGGTACTTACTGCGAACCTCGGATGACCACGGTGGGCTCCCAGGACACTACCGGCCCCATGACCCGCGATGAGTTAAAGGAACTGGCCTGTTTGGGTTTCACGGGCGATCTGGTGATGCAGAGCTTTTGCCACACGGCCGCCTATCCAAAACCGGTGGATATCGAAACCCATCATACCTTACCGGACTTTATCAGCTCCCGGGGGGGTGTGGCGTTGCGGCCCGGCGATGGCATTATCCATTCTTGGCTTAATCGTTTATTGCTTCCGGATACCGTGGGCACCGGCGGTGATTCCCATACCCGTTTTCCCATCGGCATTAGCTTTCCGGCAGGTTCAGGGCTGGTGGCCTTTGCCGCGGCGTTGGGCGTGATGCCTTTGGATATGCCCGAGTCCATATTGGTGCGTTTTAGCGGTAAAATGCAACCGGGTATTACCCTCCGGGATTTGGTCAATGCGATTCCTTATACCGCCATCCAACGGGGTTTACTCACGGTCGCCAAAGAAGGCAAGAAAAACGTTTTCTCAGGACGTATTTTGGAGATTGAAGGTCTCCCCGATCTTAAAGTGGAACAAGCCTTTGAGTTGTCTGATGCCTCTGCTGAGCGTTCGGGGGCAGCTTGTACCGTGCGTCTGAACCCAGAACCTATTAAAGAGTTTTTAAAATCCAATATCGCTCTGATGCAGTGGATGATTGGCAACGGTTATCAGGATGCCCGCACCCTAGAACGCCGTATCCAGGCCATGGAAGCCTGGCTAGCCAAACCTGAGCTGTTGTCCCCCGATGCCGATGCCGACTATGCAGAGGTGATCGAAATCGACCTGAATGAAATCACCGAACCATTGCTGGCCTGTCCCAACGATCCCGACGATGTGCGTCCTTTATCGGCGGTGGCGGGAACTACTATCGACGAGGTGTTTGTAGGTTCTTGCATGACCAACATCGGCCACTATCGGGCTGCGGGTAAAGTGCTGGAAAGCGCCCATGATATTCCCACCCGGTTGTGGATTGCGCCGCCCACCAAGATGGATGCTAACCAGTTGAGCGAAGAAGGATACTACAGCACCTTTGGCCGGGCTGGCGCCCGGGTTGAGTTACCCGGCTGCTCCCTTTGCATGGGCAACCAAGCCCGAGTCCGGGATAAGGCGACGGTGGTTTCTACCTCCACACGTAACTTCCCTAATCGGCTCGGCGATGGCGCTAACGTCTATTTAAGCTCAGCGGAATTAGCGGCCGTGTGCGCCATCCTCGGTCGTATTCCTACCTTCGAGGAATATATGCAGCATATGGGGGGTGTCGATGCGTCCAAGGAAAATATTTATCGCTATATGAATTTTGATCAACTCAGCGATTATAAAGATGTAGCGGCAAAAGCTACGCCTAATGCAGCCGCTTAGACTTAGTTAACGGATAAGCGCTTTGACTAAACTAAATAGCTCTGCTTAAAGCACCTTTTATAACCTCCTCGAGAACTTATTTGCCATTTAAGATAATGACATTTGGGGAGGTTATAAACTTGTTTAACAAGGTAGCCCAGGACTAGGCAACTTGTTCCAAGGGACGCTGTGAATACTTCCTTGTACGCTTGACGGCGGCCTCCCCGCCGCCAACACCCTTTTCACAAGCTACCCAGCCCTGTGCTATGCACCCGCCGGATTGGTTCTACCACAACAACGCCTTTATAAAAAAAGTTCGTAACTACTCACCCGTCATTCTCGCCATGGACTGGCGAGAATCCAGTGCCGTGGACGGCAAGCGCTGGTGACAACCAATATCACCATCCATGGCAACTGAATTCCGGCAATCTCTACCGGAATGACGGGTGGGCAGTTACAAAAGTTCTATAAAATGTCTACCTTATCCCCAAGGTAAGGTAAAAGTCCCATCTGGATCACATGGAAACGCCCTGCTCTCGACAACAGCACCTATAGGGAGAGCACCATAGATATGGGGAAAAGGTTCTGTTCCACCTTCGAGATTTTCATCAATCACTTGACAATTGAGCTTTGCTGGCTCAATAACCAGCACCAATAAATCATTTCGCCCGCGAAAACGTCTATTAGCAACGGCCAGTAGTTGAGCCTTGTAAGAACAGTGGATGAAACCTTCGCTATGGAAATCAGTGGGTTTGTACTCGTCTTTTAGTTTTGCTTGCTGCCATTCATCTTGAGAAGTTAAGTGAAAGATATGTTTGTTCATATAACTAAAACTATCCCTTCAAGAAAATACCTGATTTAAAGTATCGGCATCAAGGGCACGATCAAACCAGTGTGTGAGTTGCTGCTCATCTGCCTGACTTAGTTGTAGAACGATGGTTTCAGGTAGCTTACCGAAGCGTTTATTCAAGAGCTTGCGCAAGTCATCGCGGCGAGCGAGCTGCTCACCGAGCTGCTTACCACGCTGCTCACCACGCTGCTCACCACGCTGCTCACCGAGCCGCTCACCTTTTTGCTGCCACGTTTCAGCGATAGTTGTCATCACCTGTTCTCCTATATGGGTCGGTAGATTCTGTTGGATTGTATTCCAAAAATTGGTATCGTCCAGTTGCCCAGCCGCCTCGCCGAAATACCGCATTACCGTCTGCAGAAAGTCCATGGCCTCATCGCGTTCGGTCCAGAGCTGATTAAACAAAGAAAGAATATCGGGTAGCCGTTCGTTGAGTTCATCACGATGGATGTATTTTAGCACTTGCAAGGCAATGGCAAGCCAAGCCTGATCTTTAACCATATCGAGATCTTGCTGGTTTAGATCACATACCAGATAGCGAAAGTGGGGCGTGAAACCCATCAACGGTTCAGGAGTGTCGATGAGTGTTTGAAATGTCTCGCCGCCCGACCAAGGTGTTGCGCCATGATAGAGCACAATGGCAATAATGGGTGGCAGGGGAAAAGAGTGGCCTTGTTTGCGGACCTGTTGCCAAATATCGCCTAAGTAGCCGTACAGCTGCAGTCCAGTGGCCTCGCTGGGTGTGCTTTTGTGCTCCAGCAGTCCATAAATCAAAGCGGGACCACCGCTTCGGGTAGTGATTTCATAGAGCACATCGGCCTGATGCTCGCCGAGTACCGGGTTGACAAAGCTCGTCGAACTCGGACGCAACGATGAAAGATCAAGAAGTGCGCTAATCTCGGCAGGCAGATAACGGGCGAAAAAGGGCTGTGCGATGGCCTTTCGGGTCCAGGTCGCTTTGAAAAAGCGGTCGTGAGGATTATTGAGTTTTGTCATTCTGTATGAGTCTTGAAATTTATAGGCAAATTTTTTTAATTTATACAGAGACTGTAGCAGACAGTTTGCTCAACCACGTTTTTTGCAATCGTTTGCATAGTGCTCTACTGCTAAACTGTTTGATTACACAGCAACAAGAAACCATTGACGCCCAAAGTGCTTCTTGAGTAAACCCTTTAGCATTATTGCTCACCAAAAATGCAGGCACACTCCATGACTGAAATCGATATAACGGAAAAAATCGAACACAAAGCCCCTACCAACGTAAGTTATGAACAGGATTTCTATGCCTGGGCAATGAGCAATGCGCAGCTTTTGCGGGAGGGTCGGTTTTCCGAAATCGATGTTGACAACATTGCAGAGGAGTTAGAAACCATCGGCCGCAGCGAAAAACGAGAATTAGTGAACCGCCTAGCGGTACTACTGGCGCATTTGCTCAAATGGCAGTTTCAACCAGCGCGGCGTGGCAAGAGTTGGCGTATCACGATTAAAGAACAGCGGCGCAAAATTGCAAAGCATTTGGGGGAAAATCCGAGTCTGAAGGTAATGCTTCAAGAAACGGTTGCTGAAGCTTATGAGGACGCTATTTTGCTAGTAGCGAAAGAAACACTTTTGGATGAGACCGATCTGCCAACAACGTGCCCGTATATGCTAGATGAGGTTTTCCAGCACGATTTTTTGCCTTAGAAGTAGGGTGCACTTCGTGCACCATTTGACATAGGTGCGTAAAACGCACCCTACCTGATTCTGTGGAGCAGAAACCGTTGCAAACCAATTTATTTCAAACCGTCGAGCGCTGCCTAAACAGCCAAGACCCGCAGGAAAAAGTTACTTTAACTGAACAGCTTTATCGCGACTGGCAAGCGAACGGTTTTGATCTGACCAACGCAGAACCTCCTCGCCCTATCGGTCCGCCAGGCCGCCCAGTACGGCCTCAGCTAGTGCCACCCAAGTCTTTACCCCAGCGTCGACTTCATACACCTGCTGGACGCGCTGCGCTGATTCATGCGGTTGCTCACATCGAATTTAACGCCATTAATTTAGCCCTCGATGCTGCTTACCGATTCCGTGGTATGCCGGTTGACTATTACGCAGACTGGCTTTCAGTTGCTAGCGAGGAAGCCCGCCATTTTGCCATGCTTGAGGAGCGGCTAGGGGAACTCGGCTATGGTTATGGGGACTTCAATGCCCATGACGGTCTCTGGCAGATGGCGGTAACAACGGCGCATAGCCCGTTGGCCCGTATGGCGCTAGTGCCACGGGTGATGGAAGCGCGCGGATTAGACGTGACTCCCGGCATGATTACCCGGTTACGTAGCACAGGTGACCAGCAGACCATATCTATTTTGGAAACCATTCTCCGGGAGGAAGTTAGGCATGTGGCGATTGGCTCGTGCTGGTTTCGCTATTTCTGTCACCAGGACGGGCTGCCGGTCGAGAAAACTTTTGTCGATTTACTCAAACATTATTTTCAGGGTCAATTACGTGGACCTTTTAATAAACCGGCAAGGCTAGAGGCTGGTTTTACCAAACAGGAACTTAATCGGCTTGAAGGGTTAATCTCTTAACTAAAAAGAGACATCGAAAACCGAATAAAAATTATTGTGTAACGTCAGCTGATTCGATATGGACGCGGTTCTGTTTTTGGTTATAGCCCTGCCGGTAGACAACCTCATGGTAGAGGTCTTTTTTCTCCCCCGAGGTCACGCTGGCAGTAAATTCCACAGTGCGAAAATCGTGCAATTTGGCATCTAACCGACTGCGAAACAAAACATCGCCTTGATACTCACGACGAATTTCAACGTCAATGGGTTTGCCGCTGTAGTTTCTTATACGCTGGGTAAACACGTTGTGGTCATCCCAACCGGCTACCTGGCTATCCACATTGAGTCGTAAGCGAGGATCATCGACACGACGATAGACGTTGGCGGACTCATAACGCATCCAAATATTGTCCCGAAAGGCACGCAACTTCACCAGTTCAAAAATCACTGCGGGATCGTTACCGAGATTGAGTTCGATTTTATCGCCGATGGGGATATATTGAATGGTTTGAGTGGCTAAATAACTCAAGCCGTTTTGAGCATTTTCTTGAAACACTCGCACTTGACCATCGGGAAGGGGCGTGGCGCCCAACTTTGAGGCTTTGTCGTTGGTCAATAGATAGAGACGCACTAACTGATCACCATACTCCCGCGATCGATAACGATATTGAATGTGCATTGGCACTTGTTCGACCTCAAAACTGCGCAACCGTTTGGACCAGCCATTGGGTACTGTTTCGGTACCTTCGATGGTATAGATAAAATACTCGCTCAATCCTTCTTTGCGAATTGCTTTCGGCGCTATCGCGGCGTCAGCCATCCCGGACGCGGGCGCCGCTTCCATCATTTCCTGGGCAGCTTGATGACGAAGTCTGCTAAACTCGGGTTTCTGCAAGCTTTTTACCTGACCTATGGGTATGCGGGCCAGTTGGGCAATCTTCTCTACCAGATTGATGGTGCCCACTACTAAGCGCACCTGGGCGTTTTCATAATCCTCACCGGATTGGTTATGAACCCGTACAAAACTTTCTAGACGAAGGTTTTTTTCAGCCTGATCGGCGATGGCAATGTAATCCGCGGACCAACTGATGCCCGAGGTAAAATAACGAATTTTGAGGGTGGCTTCTTGATCTTGTTCGCTCGCCACATTCCAATACAGCATTTGCGGTTTGTCGTGGGGAAAGGTGGTGTCCAACACCGTTAAGCTATCCCCTTGGGTTGCGAAATCAAGCTCCACTGAGGTGGGATCGATAAGAGTATTAGCCCAGGAAAACTGTAGCGGATTAACGCCTTTTTTAAAGGTGACGACCCGTGTTTCCTGCACCAGGGTGAGGTCTTCGGAATTATAAATGGTGAGCTGTACCCGGTTACGCTCGGGCACCGTGGAGAGATCCACATTACGCGCCGCCAGGGGTGAAGCACTCAATAACAAGACACTGATAAACACACAACTCGCGAAGGTTTTCCAATCCATGGCGCTACCATTCATTATTGATAATCAGCTGTAATTTGTGGGTGAGCTTTTGAGCCTTGGCGGTGGCCTGCCGTGGCGGTAACGGCACATGAAAGGTCAACGTCTCAAAATCGCTTTTTTCCGGGTCAGGGCTACCGGGCAATGTGCTGTCTTTACCCAGGCGCCATTCCGGGTCGCGGTTATTGTGAATGCCAATCTCATTGCGGATATGGTTGACGTTTTCGATGATATCCAGCACCACCGGGGTATTTTTAAAATTTTCAATAGCGTACTTGAGGGTTACTTCATGACGGTAGAGATTACCGGCCACCCGAATGCGTTTATTACGGTCGATGGTGCGTCTAACCGCAATGTCTTGAGCCAACCCCAAATAGAGGGTCAACTCATCCTCGGGGGGTGTAAATTTACCCCAATCTTCCCCCAGAAAGGCGCTATTGCCCTGGCTGTCTTGTTGAAAGATACGCACTTTGCCATAGGGCAACGGCGCCTGGCCTAAACCGCTGATGCTGTTATTGGCAATCACGTAGTGCATGGGCACATTGAGTTTATTGCGTTTGCGGTCTAGATAACCAAACTTGACGGGATCGCTGGAGTAGGTCTTTTGCACCGGCACCTGTTTATAATTTTCCAGCAGTACTTCCTTGGTTTCATTGACACCGATGGATTTCGCAAAGGGTTGGCCAAAACCCACTCCAAAATCGGCGTCCTCGAAGGCTTCATTGGCTTGATTGTTAATTCGCATATACTGGGACAGCGACAGGGTCTTCTCATCGGGTGCGGCGGTGGCGCGATAGTGAAATTGCTTGTCAAGACCCCCTAGGGCATAACTGATACGCACCCGCGCAGCGCCGGAGTCGCTGGCATAAACTGACCACACTAGAGCGTTTTCGTTGGGCGGATAGCTAACCGAGAGGATTTTTACCGTGGGTTGTTGCTGATTCGCCGACGCCAGTACCCGAAACACCAAGGTATCTGGATCGATACGGGTGTTTGCCCAGGAGAAATCCACCTGGTTCACGCCCTTGACCACTGGCACGATGCGTTCTTCTTCTACTAAAGTTAACTGTGGGTGATCCAGTTGAATGATGACCCGTTCTCGCACCGGCAGGGTAATCAGCTTGATGCGAGCAAAAGCGTTCAAGGGAATGATCAACAATAACACTACCCAAAGGGCGTAGCGCAGGCGTGTCGGTGTCATCGCTTTAAAAAACCAATTAATACAAGCAGCTTTTTTCATTGAATGTAGAATAGACTTATCCTTGTGTACCGAATAACAAGAGTTTAGGACTTACGCACAAAGGACTTGGCAAAGCTCGTGAAAGAGGTGTCGACGGCCCGGACGGCCATCGTCAAGCCCACAAGGAGGTGTTCACGGCGTCCTCTGGAACGAGCTGGGTAAGTCCTACGTTAATGTCATATCGGTACTGTCCAGTAAAAGTTTTATTTAAAGGTACGTAATTGATGAGTACGCCACAACCGGTTAGTGAAATCAACCAGACCCCTGCTGCCGATAACATTACCGCCTTCAATCCAGCCACAGGCGAGATGATTGGTCAGTCACCCATCCATACCCAAGACGAAGGTCGCGAAGCCATCCGCCGGGCGCGCCGGGCGCAACCCGCCTGGGCCACGTTGCCTCTCAAGGAGCGCGTCGCCTATATGCAGCGCTTGGCGGATTATCTCGTAGACCACATGGACGAAGTGAGCGAGGTTGTCTCCAACGATGTGGGTAAAACCCGTGTCGAGGCACTGGCCACGGAAGTCCTACCTACCATTATGGCAACCAATTATTATGCCCGCAATGCACGCCGGTTTCTTAAACCAAAACGGCTCAGTGGCGGTGCGCTACTGTTTCTCAATAAGAGCAGCACCGTTTACCGACTGCCGTTTGGTGTGGTGGGCATCATCGCCCCGTGGAATTATCCCATGGGCATCCCTATGCACGAGATCGTACCGGCTCTGTTAGCCGGTAATACGGTGGTCTTTAAAGCGGCGGCTGAAACCCAAATGGTGGGCCGCAAGATCGAAGAACTTTTTAAGGCGGCGGGTTTGCCTGAGGATGTCTTTATTTATCTCAACATCAGCGGCAGCATGGTCAGTCAAATCATGTTGGAACCCAATAATCATGTGGATAAATTGTTTTTTACGGGTTCCGTGGCGGTGGGTAAATTGCTCATGGCGAAAGCCGCCGAAACCCTTACCCCAGTGTCTCTAGAACTGGGGGGCAATGACGCCATGCTGGTCTGTGAAGATGCCCATTTGGAACGGGCCGTCAACGGCGCTATCTGGGCTGGCCTACAAAACAGTGGCCAATCCTGTGGTGGCGTGGAACGGATTTATGTGCATCGAAATGTCTATGAGCCGTTTCTGGCGCAGCTTAAGGAAAAGGTCGATGCTTTACGGCAAGGCCCCGATAAGGATTACAACGTAGATATTGGCGCCATGTGTACGACAAAGCAACTAAACGTCGTTCGTCAGCAGGTGGACGACGCCCTTGCTAAGGGCGCCACCCGCTATGCCCAGGCGACCATCGATCCCGCCCATGCCCAGGCCAACTTTTACCCGGCTACCGTTTTGACGGATGTCACCCACGACATGGAAATCATGCGAGAAGAAACCTTCGGTCCGGTATTGGCTGTTATGCCAGTGGACGATATGGAAGACGCCATTACCTTAGCCAACGATTCCCATTTAGGGCTGACGGGTTCGGTGTGGTCTAACAGTAACCGGCGTGCCGTGGAAATTGGCCGCCGTATCCAAGCAGGCGTCATTACCATCAATGATCATCTGTTGAGTCACGGCGTCGCGGAAACCCCCTGGGGTGGCCTGAAAGAATCCGGTATTGGCCGCACCCATGGTCAATGGGGTTTTGAAGAAATGACCGAACCGCAGATGGTCATGACTGAAATGCTGTATTTTTCCAAGCGCAATGTCTGGTGGCAACCCTATAGCGAGGCTGTCTACCGAGGTTTGCGTGGTACTACCCAGCTTTTCTACGGGCGAGGCTTTAAAACCAAGATGTATGGCTTGTGGTTGTTCACCCTGCTTTCCCTACGGATGTTTTTTGGTAAGAAATAGTTGATTTGTTGGGTAGTCAAAATTATTACTACTCAACTAGAAGACGCAGTAAATCCTTCTCGGGAGGTTTAACGACGACGGCCTTGCAGGCCGTCGAAACCGCTTTCACGAGCTGAGCAAGGCCCGATGATGCGTAAGTTTTATACCTATTTAAATTGCTGAGAGAAACGGATTGCGGACCCGCACCGAGCCATAATAACGACCTGACTGAAAATCCTCGGAGAGGATTTCCTGCAAACCATAATGCTCTGCATAGGCCCATAAATGCGCATCAAACCAGGAAAGCTGATAAGCCGCGGCGCCCCGTAAGGCTGTCCTTAGTACCTCCTCAATGGGATACAGCACTTTAAATTGCATAAGAAATTCTTCTGCCTCACGACGCGCGTCGGCGGGACTTAGTAGTGGTTGACCGCTCGACGTGGGTCGTGTGGTTGCTGCAATAAACTCGATTATGGCTTGATGCGGAATACGTAAGGTATTTTGAAGGATGCCGTTACGCAACACATCTGTCGCCATCTCCTGTTTTACAGGAAAACGAGGATCAAAGCGATAAACCAGAATGTTAGTATCAATTAGAGCAATCACGGTCGTAAAGCTCGGTGCGGCTCCATCCGCGTTCTGCCGTCGAGCTTATAGGGTTTGATAGTGAATTTTGCTCACGTTGCTGCTGGCGCTTTGTCGCCTCATCAAAGAGTTTTAGACGTTCGTCGCTAGGCAGCCCTTCAGTAAAAGCTCGTTGAGGAATCATTCGAATAGCATCGCTAGTGGGAACCCATTCGATATCATCTCCCGGATGAATGTTGAAATGCGCCGCCAAGCGTTTGGGAATGGTTACTTGTAGTTTGCTGGTAACTTTAGCCATAATCCTTATCGTAACAAGGATGTTATCCTTGTCAAGTATCAGCATTTTCAATGCAAGATGACACTTAAATTTTTTGCTCAATGAATCTTTTCTACAGTTAACAGCGTCTATAGATAGAGATTAACTTTAGTACAGAACTATTGCTGCTCGTTCCAGAAGACGCCGTAAATACCCTCTGCTTCGCCGGCTTGACGACGGCCGTCCAGGCCGCTGACACTTCTTGCACGAGCTACCCAAGTCCTGTCTTTGCGTAAGTTATGTAATAATTGATTAAGAGGATTTATTTTATGCAGCGGCGTACTTTCGTGTTGGCTCTCGGTAGCCTTGCAGCCGTACCGTTTATTCCCTACCAAGGTTATGTGTTAGCTATGAAGCAAGATAAATCGTTGGAAACTATCCGTGGCGAATGGCGTTCATTGTTACCGCCCGATGCCCAAGTGCCTACACCCACAGAACCTGTTTCTAAAGATAAAGATGAGTGGCGCAAGCAGCTAGACGCTAGGGCCTATGACGTGCTTTTTGAAGAAGACACCGAACGCCCCTTTACAAGCCCGTTGAACGACGAAAAACGTGCTGGCGTATTCGCCTGTGCAGCTTGCAGCCTACCCTTATTCACCTCTGAGATGAAATTTGATAGCGGTACAGGTTGGCCAAGCTTCTTTACCAGTATCCCAGAACACTTAGGGACTAAACGGGACTTTAAGATGATTTTACCGCGCACCGAATACCACTGTGTTCGCTGTGGGGGTCATCAAGGTCATGTGTTTAAAGATGGTCCCGCACCCACCGGAGAGCGCTGGTGTAACAATGGAGTGGCTTTGACATTTATTCCCGCTGAACAAAATGCCTGAAACCATGAAATTCATTAAAAACTTGTTTTTTATTTTCCTGATGGTCAGTGCTATGGCCCTAAGTTTTTTAGGATTAGCCCAGGATTCTAGCCAGCCGACAACCCCGCAGGACACCGCAAAACTCGCTAAGGCAACCTTTGCGGGAGGCTGTTTTTGGTGTATGGAACCCCCTTTTGACAAACTAGAAGGGGTTGTTTCAACCACCTCTGGCTACACCGGCGGCGATCAGCAAAATCCCACCTATAAGCAAGTCTCAACAGGTAGTACAGGGCATACTGAAGCCGTTGAAATTCTCTATGATCCGGAAAAGATTAGCTACGCGGAGCTACTAGACGTATTTTGGCGTAATGTGGACCCTCTGACGGCGGACAGACAATTTTGCGACGTGGGCAGTCAATACCGAACTGGAATCTTTGTCCACAACGATGATCAAAACCGCTTGGCCGAGCAGTCAAAGCAAGCGTTAATGACGTCCGATCGTTTCGATAAACCCATCATGACGGAGATCGTACCAGCTGGGGAATTTTATCCGGCAGAGGACTATCATCAGGATTATTATCAAAAAAATCCGCTCCGCTATAAGTTCTACCGCTACCAGTGTGGCCGCGATCAACGCCTGGAAGAGCTTTGGGGTTAACTCGTTATCGCTGCACCTGAACCCTAGAGCGTTTTCGCTTTGACTGTACACAAGACAGCCGAGGCGAGGCGTGCGCAGTGTACATGCAGTACATGAGCACGTCGAAACCGAAGGCTAACGCCGTGTACAGTTGAATGGGAAATGCTCTAGTTAGGCGCGGTGACGGCTTTCACCGGTAACAATTCCCCCGGCGATAATATGAGCTGTCCGCAGCGGCTCCGGTAAAATACTGTGCACTACCAGACGTCGGATAAGCGCTTCGGTGTCTGCCTTCTCGATACCCATGCGTTGCACATAAACCTCTGCGAGGGGTTCCATGGGACCCGCCTGCTCAATCAAGCGCCATTTACGACCCCCACCAGGCACTTTGTTTAGCAACGCGGATTTAATGGCTGAGAGATTTGGCCGCTTGCGGCTTACCACCACGACAGGGAGTTTCAAACACTCATGGAGCTGAGCTAAATCCACGACATTGAACCCTGCGAAAGCAATACCCTGTAACAAAACCCCTTGAAGATGCGCCCGAAACCGGCAATGGGAAACAAGTTCCGCAATGGTCGCGGTGGAATTACGTCCATCCCGACGCACCTTACCGCTCAACACCCCTTCCAGACGAGCTCCCGCGAACACCGCTCCCACTAACAGCACATCACCGCGATGGGACCGCGCAAAAGGGGCATCGTCAAAACCCACCACATGGGAGAAACGAGAACGACTTTTCATCGTTAAATCACCAACAAAAAAGGCCCTGGGTCAACGGTGCTGACGCAGAGCTTTCTAAGATAAATTGTAACTACTCACCCTTCCGTCATTCTCGCCATGGACTGGCGAGAATCCAATGCCATGGACGGCAAAAGGTAATGACAACCAATGTCACCATCTATGGCAACTGGATTCCGGCAATCCCTGCCGAAATGACGGGTGAGCAATTACGATAAATTTAATCATTAATTAACTAGAATTTAGTTAGACTAGCACGATATCAGATTTCTTATCCGTCACTGATCACCGTTTTGACATGGGTAGAGTAAAACGCGCCGCTGCTTTAGGCATTGCCACCGGATTGCTAGGCTGCATCATCGCGGTGACCAGCTTTGATATGGAACAGAATATAGGGTTGCGTTGGTTGTTTTTGGTGAGAGGTCCAATTCCAAATCCACCCGAAGCGGTAGTCGTTAGCTTCAATAAACAGGAAGCTTCTAGCCTTAAGCAATCAGTCAAACCCCGGGAATGGTCCAGGGCGCTCCATGCCAAACTAATCCGCAAGCTCATGGAACACGATGTCGACGTGATCGTCTTCGATGTGCTGTTCGATAGAGAACGTGATGCCGCAGAAGATGCTGCTTTAATAAAAGCGGTCACTGCATCTAAACGTGTTGTACTGGTTCAGACGGTGCAGCGACGCTGGCTTGACCGGGCTGGCCGCGAGGTTCTAGATCCACAAACACTGATAAGCGGTAAATTCGATGGCATGGTGCAAGACACGTTAGTGAGTCCTTTCCCCGCCTTAGCGTCTGTCGCCCAGGGTCTGGCGCCGTTTCCCTTGTCGAAAGCCCATGATCGCGCTCATCAATTTTGGTCCTTTTTCAATGGGTCCGGCCAAACACCCACCTTGCCAGTAAAAACGTTGCTATTGTATGCCTTGAGGAGCGCCGATGACATTGATCTTGAGACGCTGCTGGAAGCCAATGATTCTTTAAAACTTGCCCTCCAAAATCATCAAAATGCCCAATCCCTGGGCACCCTTTCTGGACATCTCTATGGGCATCTTAAAGATAACCCAGCCCTGGTTAAACGCTTTCTGGTACGCCTGAATAAGGAAAAATTATTGCCACGAACCCACAAGGCATTGCTAGCATTGACCCGCGTTTATAGCGACCGCCATCATCATTTTCTAAATTACTACGGTCCTTCGACCAACACCACTACCCTTTCCTATAATGACGTACTGAATAACACAAAGCTGCCCAAGTTACAGGGCAAAGTGGTGTTTGTCGGCTATGCAGAACCGTTGAGCAGCGATCAACGGGACGAATTTCGCACCCCATTCTCTTGGCGTGGGATTAATCTCAGCGGCGTGGAAATCGCCACCACGGCCTTTACCAATTTGTTAAATGGTCATCAATTGGGCTATCCGGATCAACCGTTGGTTTGGGGGATTGTCTTTACGGTTGGTCTGGGCGCTGGATTGCTGGCGGGATTAACTTCAGGACGATGGATTGTGGCAGCTGTTTTTGCGCTAGGGCTTGCCTATTATGGCTTCGCCCAATGGTCGTTCAATACGTTTCATTATTGGTTACCGATTTTTATTCCCCTGGTTGTGCAATTACCCGTCGCGCTGTTACTCGGCCTATTGCTGCAGTATCTCATGGCGCGGCGAGAACGCATCTATGCTGATCGGGCTGTGCGCTACTATGTGCCCGAAGCCGTTGCGCAAAAACTCATGCGCGGCGAAGATCCCGCCGCACCGACCCTGGTCTACGGCACTTGTTTAGTCTCCGATGTGGAGGGCTATACCACCCTGGCCGAGAGCTTGGCCCCGGACGAACTGGCTACCCTAAAAAACGACTATTTCCACGTCCTTGGCCAGTGCGTTCGCAGACATCAAGGCGTGATACTTGACATGATTGGCGACAGCATGGTGTGTATTTGGCCTTCCCGAGAACCGGATCGAGCAAGTCGTTTGCAAGCCTGCTTAGCGGCTCTGGATATGCTGGCTGCCGTAGAGGCGTTTAACCAACGTCATCCAACACAACGTTTTCCAACACGGATCGGTCTCAATGCCGGCTGGGTAGCCATGGGTCATGTAGGAGGTAGCGGACATTTTATGTACGGCGTCGTCGGCGATATCGTTAATACCGCCTCGCGTATCGAGGGACTGAGTAAACACTTAGGCAGCCGATTATTGGCCACGCAGCCGGTGATCGCTGAACTCCATGAGTTGCTGATACGTCCCGTGGGCCAGTTTTTACTCAAAGGCAAAACCCAGCTACAGACCGTGTTCGAGATTGTGGCGTCGCAGGCAGAAGCCACGCCAAGTCAAACGCAACTGTGCGCTCAGTTTTTGTCAGCTCTCACCCATTACCAGGCAGGACATTGGCCAGTCGCAACCGAACATCTCGAAACATTGCTCCAAAACTATCCCAAAGATGGACCCAGCCGTTTTTATCTACAACGCTGCCTGACGTCTGTCAATGTACCAACCAATACCCAGGCAGCAGGAATCATCCGTTTTGCAGAAAAGTGATTGCAGACGAAATGATTCTGCAAAAACAAGAAATTGACTCTATAGTCATTGTAAAGCTAAAAAATACTGATTTTGTGAAAAAGTTCACAGTATTTATGTGAAAAAGTTCACAGCATTTACAGAGGCTATCCGGTAACTTAACGACCACAAACAGGGACCATGGAAAAGCTAAAAAACAAGAAGAAAAACGCCATAAGGCAACTGTATTTAGACAATGTCTTTACTGTCAGCAGTGCATTTGCCTTTCTTTTGATCGGCCAGGTTGCGTTGGCCAACGAGTGTGCCCCTGAAGAAGCCGTTGCCCGAGTGGAATCACTCCAGGGACAGCTCATTTTAAACAATCAACCCATAGCAAAAGGAGCGCTGGTGTGTACCGATGACTTACTTGCTACCGGCCTGTTCAGCCGCGCTGCCCTACGGCTGTTTGAAACGCAAACGCTACTGCGTCTGGATCAGCAAACCCAAACCCGTATCCAGGCATCACAGCAACTCGGAAAATCCTGGTTAGAGGTGCTTGAAGGGATGATTCATCTGTTCAGCCGCGATCCGCGGGCGCTGGAAGTGGATACCCCATTGGCCAATGCGGCAGTGGAAGGCACCGAGTTTGTGGTCCGGGTCACGGAACGACAAGTACAAGTTACAGTGGTTGAAGGTGACGTGCAGGTAACTAATAACCAAGGGGCCTTGCGGTTGGATGACCGTCAAACAGCGTTTGTCACCCCCGGACGGGCGCCACAATTGAGCACGCTAATTACCCCGGAAGAAGCGGTACAGTGGACACTGTACTATCCACCCGTACTGTTGTCATTAGTGGATGCGGATCAACTCTCCCCTAGCCTGCGCACTATCCACGGTGATTTTAACAACGCCCACCAAGCCCTGACACAACTGGCGCGGGTACCCTTTGATCAACGTAACGAAGATTTTTTCTTGTACCAAGCGGGCTGGTTATTGGCGGTCGGGCAAGTCTCGCAAGCCCAGCGGGCTCTGGATCAAGCCTTGGAGGTCAATCCCGCAAGCGCTCCCGCTCGTGCTTTAAAAGCCATCATTGCGGTCACCCAAAACGACGAACTGATGGCGCTGGCCTTGGCTAAGGAAGCGATACAAAGCGATCCTGACTCAGCGGCCGGTTATTTAGCTCTGTCCTACGCTCAACAGGCTGCTTTTCAGCTAGACGAGGCCCTCGACAGCGTGCAACAGGCGATGGCCCGCGATTCTGATAACGCTCTGGCGAAAGGGCGCTTAGCCGAGCTACTGCTAGCTCAAGGAAAACTGGATGAAGCAGTGGACGTAGCGGAGCAAGCGGCCGTCCAGACACCCGACCTGGCCCATACCCAGACGGTATTAGGCTTTGCTTATCTCAGCCGGATCGATACCGACCGCGCCAAGGGTGCCTTCGAACGCGCTATTGCTTTGGATCAAGCCGCACCGCTGCCGCGGCTAGGGCTCGGCTTGGCGCAAATACGAGAAAGTGACCTGGAAGATGGGCGCACTAATATTGAAACAGCCGTCGCCCTCGATCCCCTGCGCTCGCTGTATCGCAGTTATCTAGGTAAAGCTTATTTTGAAGAAAAACGCGATGCCCTGGCGGCAGATCAATACGCCTTAGCCAAACAGCTTGATCCCATGGACCCAACACCCTGGCTCTATGACGCCATTCTCAAACAAACCCAAAATCGTCCTGTGGAGGCATTGGAAGACATTCAGCAATCCATTGCACTGAATGATAACCGGGCAGTGTACCGGTCGCGGTTGTTGTTGGATGAGGATTTGGCGGCACGCGGAACTAGTTTGGCGCGGATTTACGATGATTTAGGGTTTGAGCAGTTGGCGGTAACAGAGGCCAGTCGATCTCTTTCGATAGATCCAGGGAACCATTCGGCGCATCGCTTTCTGGCGGATGCCTATGCTACTCGTCCGCGCCATGAGATTGCGCGGGTGAGTGAGTTGCTTCAGTCACAACTTTTGCAGCCTGTGAATCTTAGGCCGGTACAACCCAGTCTTGCAGTAGTCGATCTGAATTTATTGGCAGACGATAGCTCTAGTCAGACAGCTTTAAACGAATATACAACCCTATTTGAACGAGAGCAGTTACAACTAACGGCTTCTGGTTTAGCGGGTAATAATGAGACATGGAGCGATGAAGTTATATTTTCCGGTCTTTTTGATCGTGCTTCATTCAGTTTTGGTCAATTTCACTCGGAAACCGATGGCTTTCGGGATAATAATGATGTTGAAAACGATATTTACAATGTCTTCGCTCAATTCGCTATTTCACCATCTATTAACCTACAAGCTGAATATCGAAAAAGGGAAACTAGCTTTGGAGATTTAGGATTCTTTCTTGACAGAGAAAACTTTGATCCAAAATACGAATATCAAACGGATCATGACGTTGCAAGGATTGGTCTGAATTTCGCCACATCTTCATTGTCTGACGCATTACTATCGATCACTTATTCAGATAGAGACGTAGATCTCAAAAATTTCAACGGTGCCTTGCAAACACAACAACGACAACAAGGGTTACAAATTGATGGCCAGTATCTTACTAAGTGGGAAAACTTATCATCTATTTTGGGTTACCTTCATTATAATTTTGACGCTAGCACATTAAGCACTTTGGTTACTAATTCTATGATTTTAACGGATACAAAAGGAGAGGTTAAACAGAATACTTTTTATGTGTACAACAATTTTCGCTATCCTAGTTCAGTAATATGGACGATTGGCCTGAGTTATGATTCATACAATGATGGGGAGAAAAACCTCGATTTAAATGAACTAAACCCAAAGTTTGGCGCTTATTGGTTTCCAACTGATCGCGTTCAATTCCGTTTTGCTTATTTCGAAACACTAAAACGACGTTTAGTAGCGAACGAGACGCTCGAACCAACTCAGATAGCCGGTTTTAATCAGTTTTTTGATGACACCAATGGAACAGTTTCCAAAAGACTTGGCATCGGAGCAGACTTCAAACTCGCAAATACCATTCAACTAGGTGCGGAAGTATCTCGTCGTGACCTTGACACATTTTTTACATTACCAGATGGAAGTACTGATAAAGACCTAAAAGACGAAGAACTTTATCGCGTATATCTATTTTGGACACCAAATCCGTCTTGGGCCATTAATTTTGAGTATGCAGTCGACAATTATAAAAACGATGATAAAGAAACGGTCGATGTTCCTGTAGACCTAGAAACATCAATGGTTTTGATGGGTATACGCCACTTCCGTCAGAACGGATTGTTTTTAGAATTAAGATTGGATCATATATGGCAAGATATTGTATCTCGAGAACAGATCGGGCAAACGACGGCTGGACCTAAAATAAAGGACGACTCCTCGTTTTTTGTATTTGATGCTTCTGTTGGTTATCGGTTGCCTCGGCGTCGAGGCGTTGTCACACTAGAAATAAATAACATTTTCGATAAGCAGTTCAATTTCATAAGCAATAATTTCCGCTCAACGGAACTCAAAGGTCCTCGGTATATACCGAGTCGAAGTGTCTTTTTACGAGCCGCTTTTCATTTTTAAATACAAATCATCCAATTAAGGAGTAATCTATGAAATACGATCAAGGTGTCGCATGTACAAAGGAAGTCAAAGGACTCTCCGATTCAGCCGTAAGCGAAATTCAGGAGAAGGCCGGTATTGGCAAGTTATCAATTATTCTTGCTATAGGTGTCGACTCAGAAGACGACAGTGCTGATAAACTAGTGCCGTTGGTACCGCAAAACCTTGTAGACGATGTGATCCCAGTAAATCTCCCCGAACAACCCATTGAAACTAGTCGCATACTTGATATTGAGAATATCACTGTGATAAAGATAGAAGGTAGTTGCTGGAGAGTTCTGCACCCACTCGGTTTCAAGGTACCTTGTAACTTGTAAAGGCTTTGTTGCATAAATGTATCATTAAGGGGATGAGCAGCTACGCAGACGCGGTCATGGTAGGTTTTAACAGCCATGAAAAAACCTACCAAACCCCAGTATCGTCTGCGTAACTGGCCAAAGTATAACGCAGCCTTAAAACGACGTGGAAGCTTAACTGTGTGGCTGGATGAAGCGGTCGTTGAGTGCGAATAAAGTAAAGAATAAAGAGTAAATCAGTAAAGGGGTCAATAAAGGGGTCAAATAAATAAAGGGGTCAAGTATCATATTGACGATTATCGCAATACCTCTTACACTCGCGCACATGCCAAGACCACTGAGAATAGAATACGAAAACGCCTACTACCATGTGATGAACCGTGGAAGAGCGCGGCAGACCATTTTTCATGATGATGATTACTTTGAGGCATTCTTAACAACCTTAAGCGAAGCGCATCAACGATTCGGGGTTGAAGTTTTATGCTATTGCTTGATGAAAAATCACTATCACCTGCTGCTAAAAACACCGGAAGCGAATTTAGGGCGGGTGATGCGTCATATCAACGGGGTTTATACCCAGCGCCATAATCGGTTAAAGAAAACCGACGGCCCGTTATTTCGCGGTCGCTATAAGGCGATCTGTGTTGAGGCGGATAGTTATCAACTGCAGCTGTCCCGTTATATTCATAGAAATCCTTTAGAGGCAAAACTCGTCGAGGAACTCGATAGCTATGCGTGGTCGAGTTATCAATACTATGTGCGCACTACGGCAAAACCGCCGACATGGTTGTATCGGTCAGAGGTCTATAACCAGCTCAGTGTGAAAAGCCGACTACAAGACCATTACAGAGCGTATGTTGAGCGCGGTGTCGATGAGGAAATCAAGCAGTTTTATGCTAAAGACCATGTGCAGCCCTATTTAGGAAGCGACGCATTCAGGGCTTGGGTCTATAGTCAACGAATGACCGATGATGAAGCGGTCATTCGTCAGGAACGTGCGGCCTTCAGACCCTCAATGGATGAAGTCATCGAACGGGTTGCAAGCGTATTTGACGTGAGTCGAGCGTCGATCGTGCGAACGTCGCGCCGTGGTACCAATAACATACCTCGGTGGGTAGCGATGTATCTATGTCAAGCGGTTTGTGGTTGCCGTTTAGTTGAGATAGCGGCGTATTTTGGCTTAAAGCGCACCGGCAGTATTCCAACGACGATTAGTAAACTGAAGCACCTGATGAATAACGATAAAGCGCTTATGAGTTTGGTGAATAATCTACAAAGGGAAGGATTGTAACTATAAATATGATACTTGACCCCTTTGCTTGACCCCTTTGTCTTTGCATCAAGCGTACAGGGCTGTATTCACAGCGTCCCCCGGCACGAGCTACCTAGATCTGCACCGCCCGTAATGGTATCCACCTTCACCTGCGTGGGAGACCCGTTGCTCACGCGACGACTACCCGGCTCAACTCTTCATAGAAAACAATCGGCTACTTATCCTCACCTTGCCAATAATTCCTGCCGCAACTCTTGTGGTAAAGATTGAGAATTGGCTTATCTACTACGATCCCCTAGTGGATAAAGAGGGGCTGTGCGAAGGGCGATATCCCATGTTAGGATGCCATTCAATATAAAACTTTTGGGTCTCTCCTGCTCTACACCCGCTACCAAGAGGTTATTAAGGTGCTTTTTACCCTCGAAGATCGTCGTGTCGAATTGCGCGGTAAAGAACATTTTATTGCTCACAACGCTACGGTAATCGGCTCAGTTATCTTGGAAGATTGCGTTAGCATTTGGTTTAATGCGGTGCTACGTGGAGACAACGATCCCCTTTGGATAGGGGAAGGCACTAATATTCAAGATGGCTCCATAGTACACACCGACGCTGGCATTCCCCTCACCATCGGCAAGGGTGTGACGGTGGGTCATATGGTGATGTTACATGGTTGTACCGTTGGTGATAATAGCCTCATCGGCATAAAATCCGTTATTTTAAATCACGCCAAGATCGGCAAAAATTGCATTATCGGCGCTAATACGCTAATACCCGAAGGTAAGGAAATACCCGATAATTCTTTAGTCATGGGTTCGCCGGGACGGGTCGTTCGCGAGATTACAGAAGCACAAGCAGCCCGTCTAAAAAAATCGGCTGATCATTACGTGGACAACATGCGTCGCTATTTAAACAGCCTAAAAGCTGACGAACGTCTCTAAGTATATAGCGCATGTTTTTTTAGCCCTTATAGGCTTTACGTTTATAGCACACTTAAGTTTATCGCCTTCTATTATGAATTATCTGGCGCACCTGTACCTTGCCGATGCTAATCCGGACTCCTTGATCGGTAGTTTAATGGGCGATTTTGCCAAAGGTCCTGTGGATTCACGGTTAGCCCCAGCTATCGCTCAAGGCATTTTAGTGCACCGCAAAATTGATGCTTTTACCGATACCCACCCCGCGGTAATTGCCAGCAAACGGCGCATTCGGCCAATGTTCAGGCATTATCGAGGGCTATTGGTCGATATTTTTTATGATCATTTTCTAGCCCGCAACTGGTCCCAGTATTCCTCTATACCACTGTCCTGTTTTTCTCGTCGCGCCTATCAGGTTCTGCAAGTTCATTACTGGTCGTTTCCAGCTTCCATGCAACACAGTGTCAACCACATGATCCGCACAGATCTGTTGGTTTCCTATGTCCAGATGGCAGGTATAGCGCGTGCCTTGCAAGGCATTGAAACCCGCTTACGACGACCTTACCCTTTACGGTCTGCCATATTAGATCTTAAAGAAAACTATCCCGTGCTGGCAGCGGATTTTAAAAGCTTTTTTCCAGAACTCGTAGCCTTCGTCACGACGCTTAAAGCGTCGCCGACAATGTTAGTATCCTACGCAAACACAGCGAACCATGGGGCCGCCTGAGCGCCGACCTCATAGGCAACAGATGGATAATAATTGCTTGTGCTTAAACGGGCGCAACCTAGACTGTTAAATAGCATCCCATCCTATTCATTCCTCTTTTGCTAACGGAGTCTTTACCTTGGACAGAGCTTCAGCAAACGAAACCCCTAAAACGGTTTATTTAAAAGACTATACCCCCTCAGATTATGGCATTGATCGCGTACAATTACGCTTTGAGCTGGGTGAAGACTTCACCACCGTTTCCGCCACCCTAAGCGTCGTTCGTCAAACCCATGGGGAACAACCCCATCACCCTCTGGTGTTGGATGGGCAAGATCTTGAGCTGCTGGCATTGCGCCTTGACGGCGCAACCCTGGAGCCCGACCGCTATCAGCTCACTGACAATCACTTGACCCTCCCTGACGTGCCTGACACCTTTGAACTTGAGGTAGTCACCCGCCTTCGACCCCAAGACAACACGTCATTAGAAGGGCTTTATAAATCCAGTGGTAATTTCTGTACCCAATGTGAAGCAGAAGGTTTTCGCAAGATTACCTATTTCCTAGACCGCCCTGATGTGATGGCGGTATATACCACCACATTGGTAGCGGATAAGGGTTTGTATCCGGTTTTGTTGTCCAACGGTAACCTCATTGAACAAGGCGAGTTGGAAGATGGGCGACATTGGGCCACCTGGCACGACCCCTTTAAGAAACCCTCTTATTTATTTGCCTTAGTAGCCGGTCATTTAAAGCGGGTGGAAGATACCTTTACGACCCGGTCTGGACGTCAAATTACCCTGCATATCTATGTGGAGCCAGAAAATATCGATCAATGCGATCATGCCATGACGTCCTTGAAAAAGGCTATGAGCTGGGACGAAGAGGTTTATGGTCTGGAATACGATCTGGATATTTACATGATCGTCGCGGTGGGGGACTTTAATATGGGGGCCATGGAAAATAAAGGTCTCAATGTGTTCAATACTAAATATGTCTTGGCTAAACCGGAAACAGCCACGGACATGGATTATTGGGGTATCGAAGGGGTTATTGCCCACGAATATTTCCATAATTGGACGGGCAACCGGGTCACTTGCCGGGATTGGTTTCAGCTTAGTCTCAAGGAAGGACTTACTGTATTCAGGGATCAGGAGTTTTCTGCCGACATGGGCTCCCGAGGGGTTAAACGTATTAGCGATGTACGGATTTTGCGTTCCGCTCAGTTTGCCCAGGATGCCGGCCCCATGGCGCATCCCGTGCGTCCCGACTCTTATATGGAAATCAATAATTTTTACACGGTAACCGTCTATAACAAGGGCGCCGAAGTGATCCGCATGATGGATACTTTGTTGGGCAAGCAAGGCTTCCGAAAAGGCATGGATTTATACTTCACCCGTCACGATGGTCAGGCGGTCACCACCGATGATTTTGTGGCCGCCATGGAAGACGCCAATGGGGCCGATTTGCAACAATTCCGGCGCTGGTATTATCAAGCTGGCACACCGGAAATTAAAGCAGAGGGTCAGTTCGACCAAAACACCAGTACCTACACATTAAAGCTACGCCAATCCTCTCCACCCACACCAGGGCAACCCCATAAAGAACCGTTTCATATTCCACTAACCCTAGCGCTGTTAGACAGCGACGGGCAAGAGTTGCCCCTGCAACTGGAAGGCGAAACGGCCCCGGTAGGAACCCAGCGGGTATTGCAACTTTTTGAACCTGAGCAGGCGTTTCGTTTTATCAATATAGCCGCACCGGTTACGCCGTCTTTACTAAGGGGTTTTTCCGCGCCAGTTAAATTGGACGCCGGTTATAGCGATGCAGACCTGATGTTTTTATTGGCTTATGACAAGGATTCCTTTAACCGTTGGGATGCCGCCCATACCCTGGCTATCCGCACCATTTTGGGACTTGTTGAAGAGCGTCGCCAAAACCAACCATGGCAACTACCCGAGTCCTTTGCTGTGGCCTTTGCCCAGGCGTTAGGGGATGCTTCAGCAGATCCCGCCTTGCTTAATCAGCTTCTTATGCTGCCGGATGAAACTTATTTGGCTGAACAGATGGCGGTGGTGGATGTGGATGGTATCCATGAAGCCCGGGATTTTGTGCGTCGTTCATTCGCTAAAGCCGTTAAGGATTTGTTGCTTGCTCAATACGCCGCCAATTATGATGCTAGCGAGTATCGTACTGACGCCCGCTCGGTGGGTCGACGCAGTTTGAAAAACCGCTGTCTCGACTATTTGATGCAGTTGGATGAGGCAACCATTCGCCAGCGTTGCTTACAGCAATACCAAACCACTAACAATATGACGGACACTTTGAGCGCCTTGAGCATGTTGGCAAACTGTGACTGCCCCGAACGCCCCCCTGCCCTGGACGACTTCTACAAACGCTGGCAACAGGAACCTTTGGTGCTAGACAAATGGTTTACGCTACAGGCCACTTCGCAATTGCCGGGCGCCTTAGATGAAGTTAAAACCCTGCTTGGGCATCCCGCCTTCAATTTGAGAAACCCCAACAAGGTCCGCGCCCTTATCAGTGCTTTTTGTCAAGGTAACCCAGTTCGTTTTCACGCTATCGACGGTAGCGGCTATACTTTCTTAACGGAACAGGTGTTAGCCTTGAACGCTGTTAATCCTCAGATAGCGGCACGCTTAATGGGTTCGTTTACGCGCTGGCGTAAATACGACCCGCAGCGTCAAATGCTGATGCGCAACCAACTTGAACGGATTCTAAACGCCCCGCAACTTTCGCCGGATGTTTATGAAATCGCGGCTAAAAGTGTAGAAGCGGACGAAAAACGATAAACAGACAACAGCCTATTTTATTGCAACGCAACATATTGACAGGATTGGTTCAACCACAGAGAATATGTGCTGCACTGCAACAAATAACTTTCACTTTAGGAGATCAACACCATGGCCGATAATCCTTACAATCCTTTTACCAGTGTCGATTTTAGTAAATTTGATGTTAGTCAAATGATGCAGGACCTTAAAGTTCCTGGCATCGATGTCAATACCTTGATGGAAACCCAACGCAAAAATATTGAAGCCCTAACGGCCGCTAATAAAGCCGCCATCGATGGTATGCAATCGGTTGCCAAACGCCAAGCAGAAATCATGGCGCAATCGTTTAGTGAGGTCTCCAATCTGGCTCAAGAGTTTGCTACTAGCGCCAACAACCCCCAGGAAATGGGCGCGAAACAAGCCGAAATCGTTAAACAAGCCTTCGATAAAGCCCTAGGAAATATGCGCGAACTTGCCGAAATGGTCAGCAAAACCAATACCGAAGCATTCGAAGTTATGAATAAACGCTTCACGGAAAGCCTCGAAGAACTCAAAGGATCAATGGGCAAACAACCCTAATAAATGTGGCCAAGATGAAGTGGTAGCGCCTAACCCAGCAGGGCTTACGTAGGTCTTGATGATGTAGGCGTAAGTCCTCCTCGTTTCACAGCCAAGCAGGCGCCTCACGATGGACTGTCGTTCCCAATGGCAGTCCTAGTTCTACATTGCAAACGATAAACTTTTTCCGTCAGATAACTAAGACCCTTTTCTCGAAAACGGGTATTTTCCGCCAAGGCATCGTGGCCGTAGAGGCGCTCTATCGCATAATGAGCATCGTACAAATCTCGCACCTCCGTTTCTGTTACCGAAAATGGCGGCCCATTCATGGCGCCTTCTGCGTATTCTAAAGTCACTAACAAGAGTAACGCACGGGTGGGTAAAACATTTCTCAGGTGTTCGGCATACGCTTCACGCATGGCGGGCGGCAAAGCGATCAGCGAGGCGCGATCATAAACGCCCACAACATCTCGCAACAACGCCCTATCCAGAGCAAAAAAATCGCCACACAACAACGTAAAACGGTCCGCTTGCCAAATTTGGAAGGTACTGTCTTGATGCACATAGGGCATCAGTTCAGTTTCTGCAAAAAAGCTTTGCACAGCCACCGGGCTTAACTCGATACCTAAAACATTGTACCCTTGCTGCGCCAGCCAGACCATATCGCGGCTTTTGCCACACAAGGGCACAAACACGCATCCGCCTGCCTGGGGTGGCGCTAGCTGCTGCCAAAAAGTCTTTAGATGCAAATTGATGTTATGCTGATGAAAAGCAATTTCATCCTTTTCCCAGCGCGTGTGCCAAAAATTTGTGTCCATTAGTGTATTACCACTGTCATATGTATTACTTATAAGACTTACGCATAATCAGGGCTTGCGTAGCTCGTGAAAGAGGTGACTGCGGCCTGGATGGCCGCAGTCAAGCCCACAGGGATGTGTTTACGGCGTCCTCTGGAACGAGCTGTGTAAGCCCTAGATTAAATTCATTCCCCCACGCAACCTTGATCCTTAAAGGATCGTAAGCGAGGATACTGATTGATGGCAAGTACGTCTCCCGCCTCTGCGGCCACCCCCTCCGCCACTGAAGAATCTACCGCCCCACCTCGCGCAAAGGCATTCCTCTATTGGCTGAAACTCGGTTTTATCAGCTTTGGTGGACCTGCTGGTCAGATCAGCATGATGCACCAAGAGCTGGTGGAGCGGCAACGCTGGATTTCGGAGCATCGTTTTCTGCACGCCCTTAATTACACCATGGTTTTGCCCGGCCCCGAAGCGCAACAGTTAGCGACTTATATGGGTTGGTTGATGCACGGCACCTGGGGCGGTATTGTCGCCGGTAGTTTGTTTGTCTTACCGTCATTGGTTTTACTCAGTAGCTTGGCGTGGATTTATCTGGTTTTTGGCGATGTCACGGCGGTGGCAGGTATTCTCTATGGCATTAAACCCGCGGTGACCGCCATCGTCGTCTTTGCAGCCTGGCGGATTGGCTCCCGGGCATTACGAACGCCGCTGCTATGGGGACTGGCGGCAATGGCGTTTGTGGCTATTTTTGCCTTGCAGATTCCGTTTCCCGCCATTGTGGTGGGTGCTGGTTTGATCGGCTATTTAGGAAGCCGACTGGCCCCAGACAGTTTTAGGGTCGGTGGTCAAAAAAACATGGGTGATAAAGACTACGGTCCGGCACTGATTGATGACGATACCCCAGCGCCACCCCATACCCGTTTTAGCTGGGTGCGCACCCTGCGCTTTGCTGCCATCGGGTTAGGGTTATGGGCAGTCATGTTGGGTATTTTGATTGCTCTGTGGGGCTGGCAAGGAACCTTTACCCAGATGGGGTGGTTCTTTACCAAGGCAGCGCTGGTGACCTTTGGCGGCGCCTATGCGGTGCTGCCTTATGTTTTCCAGGGTGGCGTAGAGACCTATCAATGGCTGTCGGGTCCGCAGATGATCGATGGCCTTGCCCTGGGTGAGACGACCCCCGGACCCCTCATCATGGTAGTAGCGTTTGTGGGTTTTTTAGGAGGCTGGAACCATGTTGTGTTTGGAGCCGATAGCGTGTTGCTCGCCGCCATGATGGGTGCATCCGTAGCTACTTTTTTTACCTTTTTACCGTCTTTCTTATTTATTTTTCTGGGTGGACCGTTAGTGGAAGCAAGCCGTCACGATGTCAAGTTTGCCGCGCCATTGGTGGCCATCACCGCCGCTGTGGTGGGGGTTATTATCAATCTCGCCTTATTTTTTGCTTACTATGTCCTGTGGCCCCAGGGATTTTCTGGTCCCTTTGAAAGCGTGGCGGCGGTCATCGGTTTAGGGGCTTTTGTGCTGCTGTTTCGTTTTCAAATGGGCATTATTCCCTTGATTGGCATTTGTGCGGCGGTTGGATTGCTTTATCATCTGCTTATGCCGTTACTGGGAGCAAGTTAGTTTAATTGGTATGCATATTGCTCAAAACAGAGTACAGCTAAAACCATAGCGAATGGCACACCAGGACAATGGCACCTTGAAACCCCTGCGCGTAATGCTTGTCGACGAAAACCGGGGTCGTTTAGCGATCCTGACGCAAGCTTTAAAAGACGCCGGTCACCAGGTGGTTGCGCAATTAGACGGCACTGAAAATCTTTTGCCGCAGGTAAGCCAAGTCAAGCCCGATATTATCCTGATCGATTTAGAATCCCCGAGCCGGGACACCCTGGAGAGTTTGCGCTCCATGAGTCAAGATCAGCCTAAACCCATCGTTATGTTTGCCGAGCGCAGTGATCAAGAGACTACCGAGAACGCTATCCGCGCCGGTGTGAGCGCTTATGTGGTGGATGGACTTAATCCGGATCGACTAAAACCCCTAGTGGAAGTAGCCATCGCTCGATTTCGAGAATTTCAGGCGCTGCGCCAAGAATTAGCAGAAACCCGCAGTAAACTGGCCGAACGCAAGGTCATCGAAAAAGCCAAAGGCTTGCTGATGCAGAAAAAACAGTTAAACGAGCAGGAAGCCTACCAGGCTCTGCGTAAGATGGCCATGGATCGCAATCAGCGCTTAGGCGAAGTGGCGCAAAACGTGATCGATGTGATGGAATTACTCGGCTAAACCTCCTTAGCTTTGCACCATTTTAAGGCGATACTTTATGGCAATGCACAACGGCGTAACAGGTGGGGGCAAAAAATCCACGCCGATCAGCGGTGTTGAAGGAGCGCCCATGCCATGACACCTTCCTGGCCCCCTACACCCCCTTTTGGAAACTCTGGCAATGACCCAGAGAAAACGCAAATCACCCTGGGTTTTATTCCCCTTACCGATTGTGCGCCCCTGGTGGTGGCTCTCGAAAAGGGTTACTTTGCCGAAAATGGCTTAACGGTCACCCTGTCACGGGAAAATTCCTGGGCCAGTATTCGCGATAAGGTCAGCGTCGGGCTTCTCGACGGCGCTCATATGCTGGCGGCGTTGCCCATTGCCGCCACGCTCGGGGTCGGGTCTGTCAAGACCCCCATGGTAACTGCCTTCAGTTTGGGACTTGGCGGCAATGCCATTACCGTATCTAATACTCTGTTTGAACGCATGGCCGCCGCAGATAGCGAACTCAGTATAATGCCTTCCCATTCGGCGCAGGCGCTTCAAAAGGTAGCGGCAACTGATCAAAAAGCGGGCCGTCCGCCCCTCACCTTCGCTATGGTCTTCCCTTTTTCTTCCCACCACTACCTGCTGCGGCGTTGGCTGGTGAGCGGCGGGCTAGATCCTGATCGCCAGGTGCGCATCATCGTTATTCCCCCGCATCAGATGGTGAGCGCTCTGGAAAGTGGCGTTATCGATGGCTACTGCGTTGGCGAACCTTGGAATACATTGGCGGTGCAACAGGGTCTTGGGCGTATTGCGATCACCAGCTATGACCTGTGGAATAACCATCCAGAAAAGGTATTTGGTGTCCATTGCACCTGGGCAGAACGGTTTCCTAATACCCACCAAGCAGTGCTGCGGTCTCTGCTGCAAGCCGCCCTTTGGCTGGATACATGGGACAACCGCCTAGAAGCAGTCCATCTGCTTGCCCAACCAAACTACGTGGATGCGCTTGCTGCGGTCATTGAACCGGCGTTGAGCGGTACGCTTGCTTTTGCCTTAGACGAATCCCCCGTTTATATACCCGATTTCAATGTTTTTTATCGCTACGCCGCCACCTTTCCCTGGTGCTCCCACGGGGTTTTGCTGTTGGGTGAAATGTACCGCTGGGGACAGATCGATTTCCCCTTGAATCTGCAAACAACGGTGGCAGAGATTTATCGTCCTGATCTCTATCGGCAGGCAGCCGACAACCTGCAGCTACCCTACCCCACCATCGATGCTAAACCCGAGGGCAGTCACCCTGAACCTTGGACGCTAAAACAGGCCACCACGCCCATCTCCATGGGTACCGACCAATCGTTAGATGGGCTGCAATACCACCCGGATAATGTGATGGCGTATATGACGGCTCTCGGAACGGGTCAGGTGGCAGTACCGGACCTGGCAGTGTTGAATGAATGAAAATGAGCTGGGTTAAGTCCTGAACTATGCAGCGTATAATTGGGGTCAAACTCGAAACGGCCATAAAATTACTTTCTACGTATCTGCTACCCCGTCATTCCGGCAGGGATTGCCGAAATCCAGGTGCCATGGATGGTGGCATAGGTTGTCACCAGCGCTTGCCGTTTGCCGTCCATGGCATTGGATTCTCGCCAGTCCATGGCGAGAATGACGGGTAAGGTGAGTAGTTACCTTTTTACTTTAGTAAAAGCTCTGCACAATCTGCTCAAAACGGCTTACCAGTGGTTTTTGGTTGGGACGATAGCAAAGCATACAAAGCTCTAAAAAGAAGCTTTCTGGCCGATCCGCAATTGGGCGATAAACAACACTGTTGAGGGGTTTTCGCTTGATTGTCGGCACCAACAATGGGGAGATAGAAGAACTCGGTGAGGTGCTTTTGGACAGTTTTAGCGGGGCACTGTTGGTGGCCGCGGCGTTGGCTGTAAAAGGCAGAACACTTAAAGTGATCGTTTGCCTGCGAAATGTCGGATGGGGATGGATAGCAGTAGACATTATGCTGTGGATTGCGTCGCTGGCAGTGGCTAGGGTCATAGTGTCAAAGCTTTTTTGCGAACTCCGCCGGCGTCAAGATAGGGTAATTCTGACGCAGCACGAGCAAATCTTGATCGCCAGTGATAAGGTACTCAGCGTGGGCAGCGATAAGCGTTGCAAGGATAGGGTTATCTGCCGGATCTGCTGGCACATTGATCTTGGTCAGGCTGATGTCTACGATTTCCGCTTTGAAGCGCAGTAGTAAGATAAACCGCTGAATAGCTTCATCATCCCAATACAGACGTTTTCGAATTTTGGGATAAGTTAGTACACGGGCGATTTCATTCAGCATCGGTTCGGATAAAACAAGATCGAATTGCGCCAAGCGCCAGGCATTGATGATTTGGCCAGGCCCACTTGTCGGCAACATAAGTCCGGACAGTAAAACATTGGTATCGAGCACAATCCGCATAGGCGTTTATTTCATACCTTACGGACAGCATTTACGGCCTCAGCAATTTCATCCAGAGCAATTTTTTCGTCAGCATCGACATAAGTTTTTGCCAGTTCACCCGTTAGCCGCTCAAACTCTTTGTCTAGCAGACAGATTTTTTCGAACAACGCGATATCAATCAGCGCCGCTACTGGCTTGCCAGCTTTGGTGACGACCACGGCATCGTGCCGGTAATACACTTTATTCAGCAACTCACCCAGGTTTTGGCGCACACTCATAGCAGGAGCTTCACGGATCATGGTAACTTACCTAGTTAATATAATTAGTATGACTATAGCAGTTTTTCGGCAGGAAATTCTTTATCAATTCACATTAAAGGTCTCGACTATTCAATTGAAAATAGTGGATATGGCCAAGATGCTTATTGCTTAGATAGCAGTGCCGATCACATTCAAACATTGAAACGCAAAGAGGTTATCATCGTAATAGAGATGGCATCTGGCATACTACTTCTCATTACTATCAAATTTATCTCCAATACGCTGTGAAGATTTTGGCTTTAAGTAAAAGCTCTGCACAATTTGACAAAAACTACTTACTAGTGGTTTTTGCCCAGAGCGATAACAAAGCATACAAAGCTCTAAAAAGAAGCTTTCTGGCCGATTCGCAACTGGACGGTAAACAACACCGTTAACCTGCAGGCTATGCGCGGATGCGGGAACCAAAGTTACACCGAGTCCTGCAGCGACCAAGCTTAACTGGGTATGGATACGAGTGGCTTCGGCAACCACATTTATTGTCACACCAACTTCAAAACAGGCCCGCTCAATGGCGCTGAACAAGCTAGGGCCTTGGGTTTGAGGAAACAGCACAAATGGCTCCTTGGCCAAAGCCCTAAACGGTATTACGTCGGCTTTGGCAAAAGCGTGGTCTGATGCCAAAGCAACCATTAACGGATCGCGACCAAGACTTAAAACTTCACAACCCTCCAGCAAAGGCATTGGCGGATGAGTAAAACCAACGTCAATGGAGCCTGTTTGTAAAGCCTGCAGTTGCTGGTTAGTGGATAGTTCTCGCAGCCGGATATCGGACCCAGGAAATTGCTGACGAAACAGGCGCAAAGCTGCTGGTAGGATTTGATAAAGCGCCGCACTCACGAAACCGATACTCAAACGACCGCATTCGCCAAGTGCTACTTGTTGGGTTCGCTCAGCAGCACGCTGGGCCCCAGCAAGCACAGTTTGTGCTTCGCTTAACAGCACCCGTCCGGCCGCTGTCAATGAGACTCTGCGCTTTTTCCTTTCAAATAGTGTCACCCCTAAACCTGCTTCTAAACGCTGAATAGCCTGACTCAGGGGTGGTTGTGCCATATGCAGACGCGCGGCGGCACGGCCAAAATGACATTCCTCAGCCACAGCAACAAATTGGCGAAGCTGGCGTATCTCTAACATCGATATATTTAAAGTATCAAAAAATATAAAAATCATATTAGAAAGATATTTATTTTACACCTATTCTGTCACCTGGTTGCAACCCTTACGACGTATACGCTAACTGGTTAATCAACGCTGAACATAAGGTTGTCTAACAGCATCTTGGCGACAGTTCATGCAGATTGCTGGGTTGGCGAATCAATAGCTTTTAAACGTTGACTGGAGACAACCCATGTGTAACGCCAATTTTTTACCAGTGGTGGCATTTGCCCTTAGCTTGTTGACGAGTCCCTTCCCCGTTGGCGCAGTAACACCGGCTGAGCGCGCCGTGCTTTATTACTTTGACGGCCTGCACCCAGAGGCGATAGATCGCTTCCAGCTACCGACGTTGCAACGGTTAAAGCAAGCATGTACTCAGGTAGAGGATGCAGTAATGATCTATCCCTGGCATCCAAAGTCGGACAGCTATGGTCTCATGCACTCCACGTCGTTGCCCAATGCGGTAACCATGGCGGGCAATCTCTTTTTGCGCGAGCAGCAACCCATGCTACAGCACCAGTTTCCCCGGGAAGCTAATACTGCCATCGCCACCGGTTCGAAAGCTTATGACACGCTGAGTCCGGGTTCCGATATTGTTGACTTGGTGGATACGTCGGATCGCGAACTCACTGATACCATTCTTGAACGGCTGGATCGCTACGATCCCGTCTTCTACCGTATTCAGCTCCAGGACGCGGGCCGAGCTGGCTTTCAAACCATTAACGCTGCCGATGGCGTCGCTTATCAAGCCGATATTTGGCATCCAGAAAGTCCCTATCGAACAGCAGCCGAGGAAGCCGATCGGCAGTTAGGCCGCTTTATAGACAAAATGCAACAACTCGACCGTTGGCAAAGCACATTTTTCGTGTTTATGGCAGACGGTCAAAGCCGCTATGGTTGGCATCTTCCCAGCGACGAACAGAGCTGGCAAACGCCTATGATTATCTGTGGTCCAGGAGTTCGGGCAGGTCATACGATTCCCTACGCCGAAATTATTGATGTTGTGCCCACTATGGCCGCGGTGCTCGGCGTCGATCCTCCTAATCCTGGTCCCGGTAGCGGCCGCGTATTAACAGAGGTATTCGAGGACGGCGGTGATGCACCTACGCCCAATAAAAGATTGCGCCAGTTCAACGAGCAGATTCGCGACTACTTGCTTTTGCAGGCTAGGCTTCAGCTGCTCGCCGCTGATAATCCGCTGGCGGACAACGCGGTCATGATAGAGCGCAATGGTTATGGCGAAACTGTGCCAGAACCGTTTCTTGGCATACGTCAAATTGACCGCTGGCACGAGGCAGGTGACATCGACCGGTTACTTGAAAGGAATGCGGCATCCCTCGCTTGGCTGCGCACTCAACTGCAGCGGTTTGATGTACCCGATCCTACCGAGGAGTAAACCCAGTAAAACACGATTTAAAAAGTTATCGTCTGAAAGTTCAACAAACTAACCACCTAGGGCAAACGGTGATCCATCTAACTTAGGTGGTTAAATCGAGGTCTGTATTCATGATTGCACTTTTTGCAGAGTACGGATGTCAAGCTATACAGGAGCGATTCTAACACCATTGCTAAATTGAGTCGTAAAACCATTTCTTAACGATCTCGCGCTATACTGTCTCTATGAATCAAGCACAAAAAATCCGCCGTTACAGCGTCAATGAGTATTTGCTGCTAGAACGCGAATCAGACGTGCGCCATGAATACCTGGATGGCGAGATCATCGCTATGGGTGGCGCTTCGCGCATTCATAACACGTTGGTGACTAACTTGGTAGCAGCGATTCGTCCTCAGCTACGCGACACATCCTGTCGCCTGGGCAGTGGTGATATGAAAGTATTTATCGCCGCCGCCAATCGCGCTTATTACCCTGATCTGGTGGTTAGCTGCAGCAAGCCTGATGACGAACTCGACGCCTACACCGAAACTCATCCCCGTTTAATCATCGAAGTCCTGTCGCCATCCACAGAGGCAACTGACCGCACTGAGAAACGGCTTAACTACCAACGCCTCGACAGCTTACAGGAGTATGTCCTAATTACCCAAAACGAGCCATTGATTGAGGTCTACCAGCGTCAACCAGATGGTTGGATCTCTACGCGGTACGGCGCTGGCGAGACGGTTGATTTGCCCTCCATCGAGCTAAGCTTGCGCGTAGCGGTGATTTACGAAGACATACCATTAGTGCTTGGCGATTCTTAAATAATCCAGTTTATTCTTTAATAAACATAAGTCTTCGCTTTGTTCAGGCTGCATGGCCTTTTTTATCTCACCGGTTTACTTGAAACCTTCTGTATTGCCTTCTCTAAGGCTCGGTTGAATTCCTCCGGGCGATTCATCATTAAGAAATGATCTGCTCCTTTCAACACAATGGCGTCAAACGACAGCATATGCCGCCGATTGGCTTTGTAATCGATGGGCCACAAATCCGCATTCACGGTGACCACAGGAACACGAATATCATCAAAAATTTTGGTGGCTTCTCCGGTAATGTATAGGGACATCATGTTGTTCATGGCGCTTAAGGCCACCGCCGGTGGCGCCGCTGCCATATCCGAGAGAATCCACTGGCGAAGTTGCGGATCGGTGTCGGATGAAACCATCTCTTCAACAAATTGCCGGGTCCCGGTGGAAAAATCTTTCTCCAACGGGGCCATCATCTCTTTAAGGGCTTCCCATGTCATGGGGTACTCGACGTTTTGCAGGGTATCCACACCGATCAGCCCGATAACCCGATCTGGCATGAGCCGGGCAGCCTCGGCAATCACCGCACCGCCCATGGAATGCCCTATTAGAATAACGTCACCGTCGCCCACGGCTTTCGTTACCGCGTGCACATCCTCTCCAAAATCCTTCATGGTGTATTGCGAACGTGTCATCCCGGAATGGCCATGACCTGCTAGATCAAGGGTGACGATCTGATGTTTTTTTGAAAAATGCGGTATCTGCGCACGCCAGTAGCGGCTGTCGCAGCTCCAACCATGGACGAACACAAGGGTCGGTTCGCCAGCACCAACAATCTCATAAGAAATCGGAGTATTATCTTTGGAAAGGACAACCTGGGGCCATTCTGCCTGCGCTTGTATAGCAGTCCCAAAAGTCAATAACAGGAGCACTAAATGGCATATTAGGCTCGCTGAATTACTTATGAACGATTGGCAGGCAGTCTTGTTTTCAACATTAAGCTCAATTGTTGATATTTTCATGATCAATTTTCCTTTGTTTTGAACAACCCTGCTAACAGCTGCCGAAAGAGCGGAGCGATTAAGAAAACCCGAATTAAACAAAATAGTAGTTCAATGAGGAGCAGCTTGTGTGGTTACCCTTGAAAATTTAAAGTTGCTCGATGATAGGCAATATCGTTATAAGAGCTAATGTTAGTATCACTGAACTACCCTTTTAATGCCCCGCGGTAAACTTTAAACCCACTAAGGAGACGATGAGCAAAACCAAAAATATAATGCGTAGGGGTGTGGCTGGGTCGCCAAGATAGAGCATCCCGATGGTTGCCACACCGACACCACCGATACCAGTCCACACGGCGTAGGCCGTGCCTATAGGGATCGATCTGGCGGCTTGTTCAAGAAAACCAAAGCTCAAAATAATGCAAATATAAAAGGCGATGGTCCAAGGAATGTTTCTGTGGCCATCCATGAGTTTCATGGAAATGGCAAATCCCATTTCAAAAACGCCGGCAGCAAGTAAATACCACCATGCCATTAGCACCTCCTCACAGATTCAAACCTACTATTATCCAGTGGCTATCTATATAGGTAGCAAGAAATTTTAAAAATGAGTAATTGGCTAATAACTGCGGCAGCTGGATTCCTTGGAGGAATGCTTAACGCTGTCGCCGGGGGAGGTAGCTTCATTACCCTCCCGGCTCTGATTTTTGTGGGGGTGCCACCAGTATCGGCCAACGCGACGGGTACCGCAGCACTGTTACCTGGATACATCGCTAGCGCTTGGCGATTTAGGCGTGATATGGAATTTCCCGCTCAACTAAATTTCACAACCATAACATGGATAGCCATTTTGGGCGGTTGTTTAGGGGCGATTATTCTACTATTGACCAGCGAGCAGATATTTTCAGCACTGATACCCTGGCTAATTTTGCTCGCCACCGCCATGTTTGTGGTCGGGCCAAAATTGCTTAACTATGCAACCCATCCGTTACAACAAGCCTCGTTTGATGGCTCCGCATTGCACAAGCGAAAAACCATAGCTATTTTCGTTTTGTTCTCGGTATGTGTATACGGTGGCTATTTTAACGGCGGGCTAGGCATCATCTTGTTAGCTGCGTTGGGATTAATGGGCCAAACCAGCTTACTTGGCATGAACGGGGTTAAAAATTTCATTTCTGCACTACTCACCACCATTGCCGTCGTCATTTACGCTGCTGGAGGCGTTATAGCCAGCGAACGATGGTTGATAATGGGCATTGCCGCCATTTTCGGGGGTTACGCGGGCGCAGCGTTTGCTTATCGTATTCCTCAACCAATCTTGCGAGCATTTATCATAGCTGTCGGTTTGTTGATGTCTTTAGGTTTTTTCTTAAGTTGATTTCACAGGATTTTTACGACTCCGTCACGACTTGGTAAATGAGGCAAGAATAAATACCTATTAAGAAACCCTTTTAGCAGCAGAGAGAAACCTTATGAGTGTCGACGGACTGCGACGCAGCGTGTACAGAATAGCCAGTTATTTGGGTTATGGCGCTCAAACCGATGTCAATAACTGGCTTGGTTTACCACAAGCCTATGAGCTGCGAGAGCAGCTTAAGTATCGTGAGTATTTTGCTCTATCCCAGCAACTGGACCAGTGTCGGCACAAAGATCCACAGGGATACGCCATCTGTGTGGCTGCTTTGGGGGACTGGCCTGGGCGGCCCACCTTTCTCGACGGCTGGGTGTGGTATGCCGAACACCTGGCGGAATCTTGGCTAGCCCGGGGCATTCATAGCCTGAAATGGGCATTCGAAAGCCATGAACCGGGACATTCCCAACCCCAAGGGATACTGGCCATGCACACCTTTTTTCAGCGTTTGGAAATGGCGGAAGAGGATTTCAAACACGCTGCCCGGGTTCAGCCGGACAACCCTGAACCCTATGCCTATCTGATCGCGTCGGGTGGGGCTTTAAACTTGGACCCGCAGACATTGCAAGATCGTTTCACCCAATTACTAATTCGGGATGCTAGCCACTTTCAAGGCCATAGTAATATGTTGATTGCCCTTTATCGGCGTCCTGAGGCCGTTGAAAATACCCTATTCGACTTTGCCCGGCAGGTGGCAGACGCCGCACCCTTTGGGTCGCCGCTGCATGCGCTGATTCCCCAAGCCTATATCGAGCGCTGGGCCATGGGTTTATTTACGCAAGACCGGGAAGCCGCCGATACCCATTTACGGGAATCCTCAGCAAGCGCAGAGATTTACGCTGCCTATCAGCGTTTATTCAATGCACCCGAATATACTAAAACGGCTTTAGAACCCATTCTGGCAGGCTATTTTGCTGTAGCCTTTTACCTATTGGAGGATCGAGCGGGGGTTTTCGACGCCATGCAAAAGATCGCTGACTACGCCATTGCTTATCCTTGGTGTCACCTTTGCCATAATCCCATGGAGTTTATCAATCCTGGGTATACCATTGATCGTATTAGGGATTATCCCAATTCGCAACCCTTTTGATGAAGTTATGTTAAATCAACTGCTGTCGAACAACACCATTTTTCTCCGTAACCATTTCTGGCATCCCTCTACCATTTGCCAAATGTGATAAACAACAGGATGTACCTGTGACCAATTCGGGTGTTGCTGTCGTGCCAACCGGTAAGTGGCTATCAGACGGGGTAGCCCTCATTCCTCAAAGGTAATCTATTTACCAAAGCAGTTGCAGATGGGAAGCATAATTATTCATGGTGCGATCAGCCGTGACAAGTTGCGCACCCTCGCGCCGGGCTTGGGCCATGAGAAGACGGTCAAAAGGATCATTGTGATGCAGGGGAAGCTCGTCCAAACCGAGGACATGGTTGGCAGCGATGGGTAACAGGGTAAAAGTGCTCGACTCGGTTTGCTCACGGACAATCTGGGCTAGAGGGACATCGAGCGCAAGTTTGCCCAGCTGATGTTTGACCTGCATTTCCCATAGGCTAGCTACACTGAGCAGAAGGGCATTATTGCTATCTTGGCAGGCACTGAGCGCTGTATTCGAAAGTCTCTCGGGCGAGAACATCAGCCAGAGGAAAGCATGGGTATCAAGCAATAGCTTCACAGGTTGCCGCTGAGCCAGAAGTCAGTGGGCAGAGGATCATTAAAATCGTCACTCATGCGGATTTTGCCCCGATACTCACCAAAGACCCGTTTCGCATGCGTCTTCGGCGCCATGGAAACAAGTCTCACTTTAGGTTGATCATCCTCGACAATAATGATTTCCTCACCCTGCTCCGCAAGATGAATAAGTTTAGCAAACTGGACCTTTGCTTCTTGAAGGGTGACCGTTGTTGCCATGGGTATATTGCCTATTCAATTGCACATATAACAGCAGTTTATCAAAAAATTGCGGATAGATTAGAGCGTTTTCGCTTTGATTGTACTGAAGCGCAGCCGAGGCGAGGCGTGCGCAATGTATATGCAGTACATGAGCACACGGAGACCGGAGGCTAACACCGTATACAGTTGAATGGGAAATGCTCTAGAAGAAAAAGACTTAATACCAGTTTGTCCAAATTTCCATGCTATGTTGCACACGTCTTCTCCTCCTGTGTCGGTTGAAGAACTTAAGAAAAAAATAAATCACGGCATGAACGTAGTGTTTTTTAAAGCCTTAGTGACAAATAACAAACAAGCCTGAATATCTTCTTGAGAAAGACCTTCGTATTCTTATAAAATTTCATTTACTGTCGCCCCATGGGCCAATAGATTGAGAATATAGTCGACTCTTAAAAGTGTACCTCTTATCACAGGTTTCCCAACCATCACTTTAGGGTTAATCGTAATACGTTTAAGAAGTTGCGCGTCTTTCATGGATTTCGTCTCTTAAATCAGGACTTATACAGCTCGTTCCAGAGGACGCCGTGAACACCTCCCTGTGGGCTTGACGACGGCTGCCCAAACCGTCGACACCGCTTTCACGAGCTACACAAGTCCTTTGTGCGTAAATCCTATTAAATGTTAAACAGAGGGTGTATTTAAGAAAATCATTCGTAACTACTCACCCTCCCGTCATTCTCGCCATGGACTAGCGAGAATCCAGCGCCATGAACGGCAAGCGCGGGTGAGAACCCATGCTACCCTCCATGGCAACTGGATTCCGGCAATCCCTGCCGGAATGACAGGTGAGCAGTTAAATCATTCTTTTTATTCGTGCTACGAAATTGCCTGTTTCCCCTGACTATCGGCTATAACTATCAAGATATTATCAATTCTACATAAGGTATCAATTTTTTTTATACTCTATCTTAACGTCCATCCCTCTCAATACAGGGCACGAACAACCTAACGCACAATGTTGAAGCAGCAATAATAAGATTTGTCTTTTCGTAGTGCAGTAACGGTTGGCCAAAATAGATCTTAAACTAAAAAAAACAATTTAAATCAAACATATAAAAATATAAATAAAATTGGCATAAGTAATGCTTTTAAAAAGTTCAGTTTATTCGCACTGTTAGCGGGTAAAAAGCTGATTCTCACTTAATGGCGAGTGAGTAAAGTTATTCAGCAATAGGGGTTTGTAGATCTCACCCCACCAGACAAAGGCGTCTGATCCGGAACCTATTCCCGTTCCGATCAGGCGCTTTTTTTTTGCTTTACGGTTTGACTAGCAGCTTGGGGAGTTTATCTCGTGGAAGTACAAAACAAAGCCACACGCATCAATTTGTTTAGCCTGAAAACCATTCAGATGCGCACTTTTCATCTTACTTGGTTTGCTTTTTTTCTGTGTTTTTTTGGTTGGTTTGGTATCGCCCCTTTAATGGCAGTGGTGCGGGATGATCTCGGACTGACAAAAGCCGAAATCGGCAACACCATTATAGCCTCGGTGGCTATCACCATTTTGGTGCGCATGTTGATTGGACCGCTGTGCGATAAGATCGGTCCTCGTAAAGCCTACTCTTGGCTACTAGTATTAGGATCGCTGCCGGTGATGGGCATTGGGTTGGCCAACAGCTATGAGTCATTCCTGTTGTTTCGCTTAGGCATCGGCGCCATTGGGGCCTCCTTTGTAATCACCCAGTACCACACCTCGGTAATGTTTGCGCCTAACGTGGTGGGTACCGCCAACGCTACCACGGCAGGCTGGGGCAATTTGGGCGGTGGCATCACGCAAATGGTGATGCCGCTGATTTTCGCCGCCGTACTCATGTTTGGAGTAGAGGAAACTTTAGGCTGGCGCTTTGCCATGATTGTCCCCGGTGTGGTGCTGCTGTTGACCGGCATTCTTTATTATCGCTTCACCACCGACTGCCCCGATGGCAACTACGCGGACCTGCGCACCAAGGGACTATTGCCCCCAGCCACTAAAGAACGCAGCGCCAGTGGGTCGTTTCTGGTCGCCGCCCGAGACTTTCGGGTATGGGCATTGTTTATCGTCTACGCCGCCTGCTTTGGGGTGGAACTGACCATCAACAATATCGCCGCCATCTATTATTTTGATAACTTCCAGTTGGATCTCAAAACCGCTGGTTTAATCGCTGGGCTATTCGGTTTAATGAATATCTTTGCCCGTAGCTTAGGCGGTATCTTCTCGGACATGTTTGCCAAACGCATGGGGCTCAAAGGCCGCGTACTGTTTTTGTTCGGTGTCCTGTTCTTGGAGGGTTGGGCGCTGATCTTGTTCTCGCAAATGACTGTGCTAGTGGTGGCAGTCAGCAGCATGGTGTTTTTCTCCCTGTTTGTGCAAATGTCCGAAGGGGCCACCTACGGTATCGTACCGTTTATCAATAAAAAAGCCTTGGGGGCTGTGGCAGGTATCGTCGGCGCGGGTGGCAACGCTGGCGCCGTGATGGCGGGCTTTTTGTTCAAATCCGAAGCCTTAACCTAACGTCAGTTCTGGATAATTATCCTGTGATAGGCTGTGTCTCCAGTAAGCGT
>CAZGON010000004.1:12222-46091 GCA_964527085.1 uncultured Candidatus Competibacteraceae bacterium | reverse complement strand
CTTGAGCAAAATCAGATAATGGACTGCCTTTAATGAGTTCGATGAAATAATAGAAAAGATGTCCTCCGTCTAACACCGGTATCGGCAAAAGGTTTAACACACCCAAACTCACACTGACAAGGGCCAAAAAAGACAAAAATGGCAACCAGCCGATACTGGCTGATTGACCAGCGAACTGGGCAATGGTAATAGGCCCGCTGATGTTGTCGAGGGATGCCTTACCGATCACCATCCGCCATAACATACGCAGGGTAAAAAGAGACATATTCCAGGTTCTTGCAATCCCTGCTGGAAAAGCTTGCAGCGGTCCATGGCGGGTTACAATCTGTAATTCAGCCATCAGATCGTCGCGGCCACTGATGCCGATCCGCCCCACGGAGCCTTGAGCTGTGTCTACGGTTTCCGGGGTTAATTGCAAGGTAGAATTTGCGCCATTGCGAGCTATCTGAATGCTAATTGGCTTGCCTGGGCGACCCTGTATATAAGTGAGTAACTGTTGCCAATTGTCGATGGGTGTGTCATCGATGGCGATGATCTGATCATCGGCCATTAACCCAGCCTGTTCGGCGGGGCTGTTTTCCAAGACTTGGCCTACCACGGCGGGCACGGACCAGAGCTCAAAACCCAATTCGGTAAATAGTTGGGTGTTTTCCATATCCTGTTGAGTAGTGCTGAAATCCAGTCTGCGCACCTGGGTTTGGTCATCCTCCGTTACCACCTGCACAGCCACGGTATCCCGATCCATGCCATGCTCTACCAGCGCCAACTGGACGGCTTGTAACGTGGCTGTGGGACGGTCATCCACGGCTATAATTTGGTCACCCTTTTGAAAACCAGCGACGGCTGCCATAGAACCTGGCATGGGCTCGCCTAATAAGGGGCGAATACCGGTTACTCCCACCATAAACATAATGCTGTAAGCAAGCCCGGCAAATATAAAATTGAATATAGGCCCCGCGGCAACGATGGCAATCCGGCTGGTTACCGGTTGACGATTAAAGGCGCGCTGTAGTTCGTTGGCAGCAACCTCTCCTTCGCGTTCGTCGAGCATCCGTACATAGCCCCCTAAAGGAATCGCTGCGACCACGTATTCTGTACCGTCCCCTTTATCGCGGCGTGACCAGAGCGGACGCCCAAAGCCCACCGAAAAGCGTAACACTTTGACGCCAAAACGACGCGCTACCCAAAAGTGCCCAAACTCATGCACTGTAACAAGGATGCCTAAGGTGACGATAAGCGCCAACACAGAAACCACAGAGGATAGTAAAGCATTACTCATGGGCTATCTCTTTATCAGGGCGGCGATACGCGCCTGCGCCACTTGGCGAGCTTGATTATCGCTAGCAAGAATAGCCGCCAGGGAAGTCGCCTGTTGTATCGGTGTGTGTTCCAGGGTGTACTCGATAACCGGGGCGATGTCGGTAAATCGGATGCAGCCATCGAGAAAATCATGCACCGCTATCTCATTAGCGGCATTCAGGATGGCCGGTGCCGTACCCCCTTTTGTAAGTGCGGCGCAAGCAAGTTGTAAACAGGGAAAACGGCTAAAATCCGGGGCTTGAAAGGTCAATTGCGCCACTTTAAAGAGGTCTAATATGGCTACCCCGGACGCCATACGTTGTGGCCATGCCAACGCATGCGCGATCGGTGTACGCATATCGGGATTGCCAAGCTGAGCTAATACAGAGCCATCTTTATACTCTACCATAGAATGAACAATGCTCTGCGGGTGAACAACCACCTGTATTTGCTCTGCCAAAGCATTGAACAGCCAATGGGCTTCGATTACCTCTAAGCCTTTGTTCATCATGGTGGCGGAGTCCACCGAGATCTTGCGACCCATACTCCAGTTAGGATGAGCGCAGGCTTGCTGGGGCGTCACATCAATGAGGTTTGCTAGCGGCGTCTCCCGGAAAGGCCCTCCGGAACCGGTCAATAACAGGCGAATGACGCCTAAATCCGCCAGGGTAGCTTCATCTTGATGGGGTGGTAAACACTGAAACAAGGCATTGTGTTCACTATCGATGGGCAACAATTGAGCGCCGTGACGGCGTACCTCGTCCATAAACAAACTACCGGCCATCACTAAGGCTTCTTTATTCGCCAATAACACCCGTTTGCCTGCCTTAATGGCAGCCAAAGTAGGTAGTAGACCTGCGGCGCCGACAATGGCCGCCATGACGTAATCCACTTGCGAGAGTGACGCCACTTCTTGCAACGCTTCGCCGCCAGCAAGCACTTGCACAGTGGGCATGGTTTGCTGTAACAGCTCGGCTAACTGTTGGGCCGCCGTTGCGTCATGCATGACCGCAAAATGGGGACGGTAGGTAAGGCATTGTTGGTGCAGAGCTTGCACATCCCGATGGGCGGTTAGGGCAATAATTTCAAAACGCTCAGGTTGAAGCTGCAACACCTCCAGCGTGCTGACACCCACAGAGCCGGTAGAACCAAGAATGGTGACACCCGTCATGTTTATTTATTAACTAACCTCTAACGAAAATAAGGCTCTGCAGACCAAACAGAAAAATAGGCGCTGCAGCGGTTAGACTATCCACCCGATCCAAAATACCACCGTGGCCAGGTAACCAAGTACCACTATCTTTGATGTTATGTTGTCGTTTAAACATGCTTTCTAAGAGATCGCCAACAATGGAGAAGGCCACGGTCACCAGACATAACAACGTGAACAACAACCATTCCGCTACTCCAAGGGCCACTGCTCCTCCGATAGCGGCCAGTGCTGCGAAGGTTAACGCCCCCACAGCGCCTTCCCGGGTTTTTCCTGGACTGATATTGGGCGCCAAAGGGCGGCGCCCCCAGCGGCTACCTACAAAATAGGCGCCACTGTCGGCGATTGCAATGAGCAGCATAAGAAATAGGGCATAGGGGGGGCCAAAAGACGCTGAGCCATGTAAAAACATAAGCACAACCCAGGGTGGTATCAACGTAACTAACCCCGCTAATGCCCAAATAATGACGGCATTCCAGCCAGGTTGGTGGATGTAATGGCGCAGCCAAACAAATACATAACACCAATAACTGCAGGCACCCACTAAGGTAAGCCAAATAAACACATGATTGTTTAATAGCCGCCAAGCCAATGTGGTTAATGTGAGGACCAAAACGCAATAACCAATCTGCTTGGGCGTATCAAATAATAACCCGCTCCACTCCCAGGCGCTTAACACAACAACAATCAATAATACCCCACCAAACCAAAGGGTCGGTAGGGCCAAAATAAAACTGATCGTCAATGCGCCCAGCAATGCGGCAGTAATAAGACGCTGTTTAAGCACCGCCGTGACGCTCCACCTGCTCACCCGTCTGTCCAAAACGACGCTCTCTTTTGGCAAAAGCTGCACAGGCTTGATCGAGATCCTCGGCTTTAAAATCAGGCCAAAGTTGATCTGAAAAATAAAGTTCTGTATAGGCAATCTGCCAAAGTAGAAAGTTGCTAATGCGTTGTTCGCCGCCGGTGCGGATAAATAAGTCGGGTTCAGGAAGGCCATCCAAAGAGAGTCCTTTACTGAGCTGTTCGGGGGTAATTTCCGCGCTAGAGAGATGGCCTTGCGCAACATCTCTGATCAGTTTATGAGTGGCTTGGACAATGTCCCAGCGACCCCCGTAATTAGCGGCTATCACCACAGTAAGACCGGTGTTATCGGCACTCAACGCTTCCGCTTGGCTCATGTGAGTTTGCAAGGTATCTGAGAATGCCCGGCGATCACCGATGAATCGCAAACGCACATTATTTTCGTGGAGACGACACACTTCGCTGCGCAAAGTTTCTAAAAAGAGGTTCATTAGAGTAGAGACTTCTAAGGGTGGGCGACGCCAATTTTCACTACTAAAGGCAAATAAAGTCAGCACTTCAATGCCCCGGTCAATACAAGCCCTGATGATTCGCCGTGCTGCTTTAGCCCCTTCCCGGTGTCCGGCGGGACGCGGCAAAAGGCGTTTTTTCGCCCACCGCCCATTACCATCCATAACGATGGCAACGTGACGCGGTAAAATCCTTGCTTCCTTGACGGAGCGCTGATTGTTATCGCCAGACATTTTTTTGTAACGTCATTAAGCGTCTTTGCGTCCAGTTTTTTAGATTTCTAAAAGTTCAGCTTCTTTGCCTTGGAGGATTTTTTCCACCTCAGCAATGTGTGTGTCGGTCAGTTTTTGAATCGCTTCTTCGGCTTGGTGTTGCTGATCTTCGGTGATTTCTTTTTCTTTGAGTAAAGTTTTGTAATCCGTGTTAGCTTCACGGCGAATATTACGAATAGCCACGCGGGCGTTCTCCCCTTCTTGGCGGACGATTTTAATCATATCTCGACGCCGATCTTCCGTCAGGGGAGGCAGTGGAATCCGGATAACATTACCGGCAGTGGTGGGATTTAGACCCAGGTCAGAGGTTAAAATCGCTTTCTCAACCGTGGGCGTCATTTTATTTTCCCACGGCGTAACCACCAAGGTGCGGGCATCGCCCACGGTGATTGACGCCACTTGATTTAACGGTACGTCAGTGCCGTAATAGCTCACGGTTATGTGGTCTAATAAGCTGGTGTGAGCACGGCCTGTACGTATTTTTACCAACTCGTGTTTTAGGCTTTCAATACTTTTGACCATACGGGAATCCGCATCTTCTTTTATTTCTTCAATCATTGGGTAACCCCGAAACCACAGTTGTACCGACGTTTTCTCCGCACACAACCCGCACCAGTTCATCATAGCGGTTGATATTGAACACTTTAAGAGGCATTCCATGTTCCCGACACATGACGATAGCAGTAGCATCCATCACACGGAGTTTACGTAGTAGTGCTTCATCATAAGTGAGATATTGATAAAATTGAGCATCAGGCACTTTAAGGGGGTCTGCGGAATAAATGCCGTCCACTTTGGTGGCCTTAAGCATCACTTCGGCATTGATCTCAATGGCGCGCAGACTCGCTGCAGAATCGGTGGTAAAGAACGGATTACCTGTACCAGAGGCAAAAATCACTACCCGTCCCTTTTCCAAATGCCGTACAGCACGCCGTCGAATATAATCCTCGCACACTTCGTTGATGCGGATAGCCGACATTACCCGAGCGTAGGTGTTGCGCCGCTCCAAGGCGTCTTGCATAGCCAAGCAGTTCATCACCGTTGCGAGCATCCCCATATGATCGGCGGTAACGCGGTCCATGCCAGCCTCTGCTAGCCCAGCGCCACGAAACAGATTGCCGCCACCTATCACCATACCGATCTCCACGCCAAGCTGATTGATTTGTCCCACCTCATTGGCAATCCGCCTAATGACCCCAGGATCAATCCCATATTCTTGATCACCCATAAGCGCTTCGCCGCTCAGCTTAAGTAAAATTCTTCGATAGATTGGCTTTTTTGAGTCCGGCATGAAATTTATAAAGTTCTGAAGTTTTGATGGATTGATTGTACTGCTTTATAGGTTTAGCGTCAGCTAGCTTGCTTGCGCTTGTACAACTCTAGAGTCATAAAATGAAGTCTTTAGTTAAGTCAAAAGACTAGCCTGTTACCAGCCAGTAGCGATGGATAACCGTTTGGCAAGCTTTCTCGACGGTTTTAAAACTTAGCTACCTTTCGCTTGCGCCATGACTTCTTCAACAAAATTATCGTCTTTCTTTTCGATACCCTCGCCCAACTCAAACCGCACAAAGCGTTTTACTTTGGCGCCTTTTTTGGCCAATAACTCTGCTACGGTTTGATCGGGGTCTTTCACGAAAGGCTGACCCACTAAGGTGATCTCCGCTAAATATTTACGCAGCCGCCCCTCAACCATTTTTTCGATAATGTTATCAGGTTTACCGCTGGCGGCTGCTTGGGCTGAGAAAATTTCACGCTCTTTATCCAGCAGTTCCTTAGGAACCTGATCGGCCTCCACACAAACCGGCTTAATGGCCGCCACATGCATGGCAATATCTTTAGCTAGCGTTTCATCACCACCGTCCAATTCGACAATAACCCCAATGCGATCACCGTGCACGTAGTAGTTGATAACGTTGTTTGTTATAGGTAAGCGGGTAAAGCGACGGACCCCGATATTTTCACCGATTTTAGCAATCAATGTGCGCCGTGTTTGTTCGACGGTTTCCTCGTTACGCAAGGGTAACGCTGATAGTGCCTCTAGCGTCACCGGGTCTTGCTGTAAAACCAGCTCTGCCACAGCCTTGACAAACCCTTGGAAATCCTCGTGTCTGGCGACAAAGTCAGTTTCACAATTGACTTCCACCATAGCAATAGCCTGGGCTGATTGATGCACGGTAATCAGCCCTTCAGCAGCCACTCGGCTTGCCTTTTTATCAGCTTTGGCAAGCCCTGACTTACGCATCAACTCAATGGCTGCCTCTAAATCACCGTTAGTCTCTTGCAAGGCGCGTTTACACTCCATCATGCCAGAGCCGGTGCGTTCCCGCAGCGTTTTCACCAGTGTTGCGCTAATCTGTGCCATAACTTAATTAATACCTCCGCAATTCGTTTCAATGTCCTGGTTGCCTGCAAAAAAGGCCCGTAAGCAGTGGGCGCACGGGCCTTTGCAATCGCTAAAAGCTCGATCCCTTAGCTAGCGGTGGCTGCGTTATCCTCGCCCGGCGTTGACGCGGTTGCTGTTGACTCCCGGATTTCCACAAACTCTTCCTCATCACCGTCCAATTTTGCCACATCTGAACGCCCTTCTAATATTGCCGTGGCGGCGTTTTCTAGATAGAGGTGAATAGCGCGAATAGCGTCATCGTTGCCAGGAATGACATAATCTACACTTTCTGGTGAATTGTTAGTATCCACCACACCCACCACAGGAATACCGAGTTTTTTCGCCTCCCGCACAGCGATTTTTTCGTGTCCCACGTCGATCACGAATAAAGCGTCTGGGAGACTTGTCATATCTTTGATGCCGCCTAGACTTCGCTCTAGTTTATCCATTTCTCGCTTACGCATAATCACTTCTTTTTTTGCAAGTTTATCAAAACTTCCATCTTGATCCATGGCTTCAAGATTTTTAAGGCGTTTAATGGACTGACGCACAGTTTTGAAATTCGTCAGCATGCCCCCCAGCCAGCGATAATTGACATAAGGCATAGCACAGTGAATAGCGGCATTGGCGGTGGCTTCCCGGGCGGAACGCTTAGTACCCACAAAGAGAATTTTGCCGCCTTTGGACGCCAAACGGCCGATAAAATTAGTCGCCTCAATATAAAGCGGTAATGTTCGTTCTAAATTGACGATATGGATTTTGCTGCGCGAGCCAAATATATAGGGCGCCATTTTTGGATTCCAATACCGTGTTTGGTGTCCAAAATGCACGCCCGCTTCTAGCATCTGGCGCATTGAAACGTTTGCCATTAGGATAGTTCTCCTTTAAACGTAAGGGTTAAGCCTCCATACGTCCCATACAGTAACCCAAGTAAATAAATGGGCACCCTACAGTATGTGACGACGTATGTGAGAATTTTAGGTGGATAGACATTGCTTCTGGTGCGGGTGATTTATACCATGAATCAATTATTGATCACAAATGAACTTCTTGATCTTAAATGAACTCCCAATCCCAAAATAGCGTCATTGTGCGTAAGAATATTTTAACTTTTGAGTAAATATTACTGGTGCAGGGTGAGTAAAAAGTGAGTATATCTATCAAGTCGCCGGAAGATATTGAGAAAATGCGTGTTGCAGGACGTTTGGCCGCTGATGTGCTTCATATGATTCGCCCCCATGTCCGCGAGGGTGTCTCCACTGAGGAGCTGGATGAAATTTGCCATAATTATATCGTTAGGGAACAGCATGCTATTCCTGCACCGTTAAATTATCGCGGTTTTCCCAAGTCTATCTGTACGTCGATTAATCATGTGGTGTGTCATGGCATCCCCGGCAAGCGGCGTCTTAAACGCGGTGATATGCTCAATATCGATGTCACGGTGATCAAGGAAGGTTATCATGGCGACACCAGTAAAATGTTCCATGTGGGAGAGCCCTCCGTTATCGCCCAGCGGGTTGCTCGAATTGCTTATGAATGTCTTTGTACAGGTATTGAAATGGTCAGGCCGGGTAGGCATCTTGGCGATATTGGTTACGTTATTCAACGCCATGCTGAAGCTAATGGCTGCTCGATTGTGCGGGAGTATTGTGGCCACGGCATTGGTCGGCAATTCCACGAAGAACCGCAGGTGTTGCATTACGGCAAACCTAATGAGGGTATACAATTGGTGGAAGGCATGACCTTTACCATTGAACCTATGGTCAATGTGGGTAAACGCTATACCAAATTGCTTCCCGACGGTTGGACGGTGGTTACCAAAGACCATAGTCTTTCGGCGCAATGGGAACATACGGTGTTGGTCACAAAAAACGGTGTCGAAGTGCTCACACGTCAGCCGGGCGATTCCTTGTAGCATCATTATCGATTTTTTAAACAAGTTGTAACCAATTTAAAAATTACATGTTTTTTCCTACACAAAGCCCTTCACCGACAGTTTCAACAGCCAAGGATTTCCCTCTGGACGCGGCCATTATGGAGTCCACCTTAGTCACTAGTGAAAATCCGATTAAGGCATTTCGCGCTGCCTTACGGCACATCGATGAGCAGCTGCGAGCGCAATTCTATGAAGGCTCGCCAGCCAACGAGCTGGTCAAGACTCGTGCCGATTGGATTGATCATTTATTGCAATGGGTGTGGCGTCGCTTTTTTCCGACAGAAGATAAAAATCTCGCCTTAGTGGCGGTGGGCGGTTATGGGCGCGGTGAGTTACATCCAGGTTCCGACATTGATATTATGGTGCTGCTGCAGGATGACGATATCAGCCAATACCGGGAAAATTTGGAGAGTTTGCTAACTTTCCTGTGGGATATGGGGCTTGAAGTAGGGCACAGTGTGCGCAGTTTGGACGAATCCGTCCGCCAAGCAGCGGCGGATATCACCGTCGCCACCAGCCTTATGGAAGCCCGTCTGCTGGTGGGATCTGCTGACCTGTTCGCGGCGATGCGAGAACTCACAGGTCCCCATCAGATATGGCATACCCGACGGTTTTTTGAGGCCAAATATCAAGAGCAACAGGAGCGCCACCACAAATATCATGACACTGCCTACAATCTCGAACCCGACGTTAAGGAGGGGCCGGGGGGGTTGCGGGATTTACAAATGATCGGTTGGGTGGCCAAACGCCACTTTGGCGCCACAACCTTTGGCGATCTTGTCACTAAGGATTTTCTCACCGACAACGAACATCAAGAATTAATGGCTTGTCGAAATTATTTATGGCAGGTTAGGTTCGCTCTGCATACGTTGACGGGGCGCCGCGAAGACCGGCTTTTATTTGATTATCAACGCCAGCTGGCGAATCAGTTTGGTTATCGAGACGAGGGTCATAATCTCGCTGTCGAACAATTTATGCAGCGTTACTACCGCACCATCATGGCGTTAGGGCGGCTTAATGAGATGCTGCTGCAACTGTTCAAGGAAGTGATCTTGTTGGCGGACGATTCCGGCGAACCGGTGATCATCAATCGGCGTTTTCAAGCGCGTCGGGGTTTTTTGGAAGTCACCCGACCCGATGTCTTTGAGCGTTACCCTTTTGCCTTATTGGAAGCGTTTTTGCTTTTGCAAAAGCACGATGATCTGCACGGTATCCGGGCCTCCACCATCCGTCTTATATGTACCCATTTGCATCTTATCGATGACCGTTTTCGGCGAGATATCCGCGCCCAACAATTGTTTATGAAAATCCTTAGGCACTACCGCGGTGTTACCCAACAATTGCGGCGCATGAATCAGTATGGTGTATTGGCCGCCTATCTACCAGAATTTGGCGCTATTGTAGGCCGGATGCAGTATGATCTATTTCATACCTACACAGTCGATCAGCACATTTTATTCTTGGTTCGCAATTTGCGACGTTTTAGTTTGGCCCGTTATGCTGAGGAGTTTCCTCTTTGTAGCGCTTTGATGCGGCGGGCGCCTAAACCGCTGCTGTTGTATGTGGCGGCGCTATATCACGACATCGCCAAGGGTCGAGGCGGAGACCATTCTGAGTTAGGCGCTAAAGATGCACGAAATTTTTGTCGTCGCCATGGTTTGAGTCGGGTAGATACCGGGGTGGTGACTTGGCTGGTTAACAACCATTTAGCCATGTCCTTGACCGCCCAAAAGAAAGATATCGATGATCCGCAAGTGATCAATGAATTCGCTCGTTTGGTGGGCGATGACCTGCATTTGAATTATCTGTATTTGTTAACGGTCGCCGATATTCGGGCGACTAATCCTAAGCTTTGGAATAGCTGGCGAGCTTCCCTCCTTTGGGAGCTTTACCAAGCAACCCGCCGCGCCCTGCGGCGGGGTTTGATAAAACCCATCGATAAAGAAGAGCGGATTGAAGAAGTTCAACAACAAGCCATGGTGCAACTGCGCCGACAAGGGCTTGGGCAAAAATTGATCAAGGAGCTGTGGCAAGGGTTTGGCGACGATTATTTTTTACGCTATGCGCCGGATGAAATCGTGTGGCACACCCGGGCAATCTCTAAGAAGGGTCATGGTTTGCCACTTATTTTGGCCCGTGAAAATCCTGACCGAGGTGGTACAGAAGTGTTTGTCTATACCCATGACTGCGACGCTGTGTTTGCCAAGATGGTGACCACCCTAGACCGGTTGGGATTAACGGTGTTAGACGCACGCATCATCACCAGCAATGGGATGACCTTGGATAGCTACACGGTGGTGGAAAACACTGGGGAGCCTATTCAAGAGCCGTTTCGTATTAGAGAGATTATAACTACGCTACGCCAGCAATTGAGTGCGCCAACCTTTAACTTTAACCGTTTAAGTCGTCGTCCAGCCCGAGTTCTCAAACATTTTCCCACCTCAACCCAAGTCTTTTTCAGCGAAGATACCGGTAATAATCGTACTGTTGTTGAACTCATTACCGCTGACCGGCCAGGATTGCTGTCTAAAATCGGGCAGGCTTTTATCGACTGTGGGGTACAATTACAAAACGCCAAGGTTGCCACCATTGGCGCTCGGGCGGAAGACATATTCTTCATCACAGATCGTAATAATCAACCGCTGCAGGATGAACAACGCTACATGGAACTGCGAGCGAGATTGGTGCACTATCTCGATGAGGTGGCTTAGAACATTCCCCATTTGACTATATACAGCGTTACCCATCGGTCTCGGCGTGCTCATGTACTGCATGTACATTGCGCGCGCCTCGCCTCGGTTGCCTTGTCTACAGTCAAAGCGAAAACGCTCTAGCGGCTCGCTCATACTCAAAATGGCTTTAACCTAGGAGAGATTTCTCTTTGTCATAAAACCGTAACATTTCTTGGTTACAGTGTGAGACGCTTTAACTCTAATGAATCTAAAAGCGAAGTCTTTATTACTACTAGGACTTACGCAAAAAGGACTTTCGTAGCTCGTGCAAAGAAGTGTCGATGGCCCGGAAGGCCATCGTCAAGCCTACAGGGAAGTATCTACGGCGTCTTCTAGCACGAGCTGCGTAAGTCCTAACTACATTATTACTACCATCCCCTTCTCGTGCGGAGGTTGCGCGTGTACAAGAAATATTTTTTTATGACCCTTGCTGTGGTTTCTGCTGCAGCAACAAGCACTGCTTTTGGGCAGTCGGCGAGAGATCATATAAGCATCGTCGGTTCATCGACAGTCTATCCCTTTGCCACAGTCGTGGCTGAACAGTTTGGTAAAACCACTGACTATAAAACCCCCACCATCGAATCCACAGGTTCCGGCGGCGGCATCAAACTATTTTGTGGAGGGGTAGGTGTCGAGTATCCAGACATCACAAATTCATCCCGCCGTATTAAAGACTCTGAAGTTGAGATGTGTAATGAGAACGGCGTCGAAGAGATTACCGAGGTCAAGATAGGCTTCGACGGGATCGCTGTCGCCAATTCAAGCCAAGCCGATCATTACAACCTTACCCTTAAGGAGCTTTATCTCGCGCTAGCAAAAGAGGTTCCAAATCCTGACGGTAGTGAGGAACTGGTGGCGAATCCTTACGAAAAGTGGTCTGATATCAATGCTGAACTGCCTGATACGGACATCGAAGTGCTCGGTCCGCCACCCACCTCTGGAACTCGGGATGCTTTTGTTGAGTTAGTCATGGAGCCGGGTTGTCAGGAGTTTGAGTTTATCGCCGCTATGGAAGACAGCGACGAAGACGCCTATAAGGCGGCTTGTATGAATATGCGTGAAGACGGTGGCTATATCGATGCTGGGGAGAACGACAACCTCATCGTGCAGAAACTGCAAGCTAACCCTGAGGCGTTAGGTATTTTCGGGTATAGCTTTTTAGAAGAAAATATGGATACCGTACAGGGTTCCCACATCGATGGCGTAGAACCCACCTTTGATAACATCGCTGAAGGTGATTACCCTGTCTCCCGGCCTTTATTTTTCTACGTGAAAAAAGCCCATGCGGATGTAATCCCCGGTATTAAAGAATATGTAGCGGAGTTTACCTCAGACAATGCGGTGGGTCCGGACGGTTATTTAACCGACAAAGGACTGATTCCGCTCCCTGATGAAGAGCGTCAACAGGTTCAGGCGGACGCCGAGAGTATGAAAAAGTTAGAATTATCCATGAAGTAAGTTTTTTTTAGAAAGGTCGGCAATGGCAGATCGGCGGCCGGTTTCGTACCGGGCGCCGCTTTTTTCTGAGTTGCTAACCAAATAGTAGTCGTCTTTAAGAGCGCTGTTTAATTCATGTTTGCTTATTTAGTTATAACCTTACTGGTACTTTCCAGTATCAGTTACTATCTAGGCCGCTCCCGGTCTTTAAAAGTGGCCAACGGTCATACCCGCAATCTTCATTCGCTGCCCAATTATTACGGTTTTTACACGGCATTTTGGTGCGCCATACCCGCCTTTATTATTTTCGCCCTCTGGGTTGCCTTGGAGCCTATCATCATTACTCGTCTGGTGATTGCGGGCTTACCCGAAGAGCTGCAAGCACTTCCCGATGCGCGTTTGAATTTAATTGTCAACAGCATAAAAAATTTGGCCTACGGTAATATTTTCGCTGGCACCCCCAGTGAAACCATACAAGCCGCCGCTGATCATTACCAACGGCTTCTAAGTATCGGTGATGCAGCGCTGTGGGTGGTTGCCATCACCTTAGCTATGGGCGGCGCCATTTATGCGCGTAGCGCCATAGCCCCCAAACTGCGGGCGCGTAACCGGGTAGAGCAAGCGATCACCGTGTTTCTCATCATCAGCTCCACCATCGCCATCTTTACCACTCTGGGCATAGTGTTGTCGGTTTTGTTTGAATCCATCCGTTTTTTTAATAAAGTACCGGTGCAGGAGTTTCTATTTGGCACAAAGTGGAGTCCACAGATTGCCATACGGGCGGACCAAGCGGGTTCTAGCGGCGCGTTTGGGGCAATACCGCTGTTTACAGGCACCTTGCTAATATCGTTTATCGCCATGGTGGTGGCTGTACCCATTGGGCTTATGTCGGCACTTTATTTGTCAGAATATGCCCACCCAAAATTTCGCTCGGTGGCAAAACCATTACTGGAAATTTTGGCCGGGGTTCCGACGGTGGTGTATGGCTTTTTTGCTGCCCTCACGGTGGCGCCGCTGATACGGGATCTGGGTATGTCGCTGGGTTTGGACGTGGCGTCAGAGAGCGCCTTGGCGGCAGGATTGGTGATGGGGGTGATGATTATTCCCTTTGTGTCATCGCTTTCCGATGACGTGATCAACGCGGTTCCTCAATCTATGCGAGATGGCTCCTATGCCTTGGGCGCTACCCATTCTGAAACCATCAAACAAGTGTTGCTGCCAGCGGCTTTACCGGGTATTGTCGGTGGCGTTTTATTGGCGGTTTCCCGCGCCATTGGCGAAACCATGATTGTGGTGATGGCGGCAGGGTTGGCGGCTAATTTAACGGCTAATCCGTTGCAGGCGGTGACCACCGTCACGGTGCAGATCGTTACCTTGCTGACCGGAGATCAGGAATTTGAAAGCGCTAAGACATTAGCGGCGTTTGCCTTGGGGTTAGTATTGTTTGTTGTGACTCTTGTGTTGAATGTGATTGCGCTTCATGTGGTTAAAAAATACCGAGAACAGTATGAGTAAAACGCCGATTCTGCGTAAAAATGCGAAAGCGCTGATTCAAAAGAGTCTTCACCGGCGTCATGCGGCGGAAACCCGTTTCAAATGGTATGGCCTAATCGCCATCTGTTTGGGGTTGTCGTTTGTCTCGTTACTGTTTATCGATATTATCAGCAAGGGTTATCCGGCCTTTACCATGACCACGGTACGCCTTGACATCACCTTCGATGCCGAGACCCTCGACCCCACCGGTGAACGAGATCCTAAGACCCTAGCAAGAGCCAACTATGCAGCCCTGTGGCGAGAGCGGTTGCGGGAGCTGTTTCCCGACGTGGATAGCCGCCGTGAACAACGCCAACTTTACAGCTTGATCAGTACTCAAGCCAATTTGCAACTGCGCGAGATGGTGTTGGACAATCCCGATCTCATCGGCACTACGCAACCGGTGGAATTATTAGCGGATGATCTTACCGATAGTTACTTTAAAGGTAATATTAATTTAAATCTTCCGGAAAGTTTTCGGCCTTTAAAAAATAACCAAATCGCCTGGTTAGAGAGATTGCAAGAAACGGATAAGATTGAAAGAAGTTTTAATACCTGGTTTTTTACCCAGGGTGATTCTCGCAATCCCGAGACCGCCGGTATCCGCGGCGCTCTGATGGGTTCACTCTTTACCTTGCTGGTGACTTTGTCGTTGTCTTTTCCCATTGGCATCGCCGCCGCCATTTATTTGGAGGAGTTCGCTCCAAAAAACCGTTGGACCGATATCATCGAGGTGAATATCAACAACCTGGCGGCGGTGCCCTCTATCGTGTTCGGTTTACTGGGCTTAGCGGTTTTTATCAATTTCTTTGGATTGCCCCGGTCAGTTCCCCTGGTGGGTGGTTTGGTGCTCACCCTGATGACCCTACCCACCATCATCATCGCCAGTCGGGCCGCGTTAAAATCGGTGCCGCCTTCCATACGCGAAGCAGGGTTAGGGATGGGTGCTTCCCGGTTACAGGTGGTGACTCACCATGTGTTGCCATTGGCGATGCCGGGTATGTTGACCGGCACTATCATCGGTATGGCCCAAGCCCTGGGAGAAACCGCGCCTCTTTTGATGATTGGTATGGTGGCGTTTATTGTCGATGTACCCAATGGTCCCCTAGAACCCGCCACCGTCTTACCGGTGCAGATTTTTTTATGGGCCGACCTGCCGGAGCGCGCCTTTGTGGAACGCACCTCTGCGGCTATCATGGTGTTGCTGGGATTTTTGATCACCATGAATGCATTGGCCGTCATTCTGCGTCGACGGTTCGAGCGACGCTGGTAGTCAACACGGACTGTTATTTATCTTTTTTTCATTATTCATAAAATAACGTATAGATTTTAATGAGGTAAATCCGTGATGATGACCACCTCGATCATTCTAAACGAGGTAAATGCGCAATGAATACCACCTCAGTCACCATCGACGACCATAACGTATCGGCGAAAGACATGCCAGCGCCTGTAGTCCGTTCAGAAAACGCTGTCAAAACCGGTCCCCGCGTCACTGACTATAACGATCGCCGCACCGTCGGTCAGATCGAAATACACAACCCCAAGATGATATGCCGACAGGTGAACGTTTTTTATGGCGAAAAACAAGCCATCAATAACGTTAGCCTGGATATTGGCGAAAACCAGGTGATTTCGTTTATTGGTCCCTCGGGCTGCGGCAAGTCGACCTTTTTACGTTGTCTAAACCGCATGAACGACACTGTGGATAGTTGCCGCGTGACGGGCACTATTACTTTGGATGACGAAGACGTTTACGACAAAAACTTGGATGTAGTGCAGTTACGGGCGCGGGTTGGCATGGTGTTTCAAAAACCCAATCCTTTTCCTAAAACTATTTACGATAATGTCGCTTATGGTCCTCGTATCCATGGGTTGGTGCAAGATAAAACAGAGTTAGATGAACTGGTCCATGGCTGTTTGGAAAAGGCGGGTTTACTCGAGGAGGTCAAAGATCGTTTAAGTGAGCCGGGTACCGGTTTGTCCGGTGGTCAACAACAACGCCTCTGTATTGCCCGGGCTATTTCAGTCAGCCCCGAAGTGATCTTGATGGATGAACCCTGTTCGGCCCTAGACCCCATTGCCACCGCTAAGATTGAAGAACTCATGGATGAGCTGCGGGAGAACTACACCATGGTTATTGTCACCCATTCCATGCAACAGGCGGCTCGGGTCTCCCAACGTACCGCCTATTTTCATTTGGGGGATTTGATAGAAGTGGGGGAAACCGAGCAGATTTTCACAAATCCTCAGCACAAGTTGACCGAGGATTATATTACTGGCCGGTTTGGGTAACGGGGATTTTTTTTAATGTCAATCACCAATGACCCACACACGGTCAAAAGTTATGATCAGCAACTGGCTCATCTGCGTGGCCTGGTGCTGGAAATGGGTGGTTTGGTGGAGGATCAAATCAGCCAAGCCATTGCAGCGTTGGAAGATGAAAACCTGACTAGCGCCCGGGAGGTCATCACCCGGGATCAGTTGGTCAATGGGTTAGAAATTAAGACTGACGAAGAGATTGCCACCCTCATTGCCATGCGTCAACCGTTGGCCCGAGACTTACGTTTTGTGATCGCCTTATCTAAGACGGTGACGGATTTAGAACGCATCGGTGATGAAGCCAAAGGAATAGCCCGCATGGTGGTGCATATCTATGACAGTGATACAAGCCCACCCAACAACCGTTTGTTTCGAGATGTGGTGACCATGGCGCGGCTAGCCTCAAAGATGCTACACGACGCGCTAGATGCCTTGGCCCGTTTGGAAGTACAGCAAGCCATGGAGATTAAGCAGAATGATCAGGAACTAGACCAAGAGTTTCAGGCGGGTTTACGCCGACTTGTTACCTATATGATGGAAGATTCTCGCACTGTGGGACATGCCATCAATGTGATCTTTATGCTTAGAAGCCTAGAGCGTATTGGAGATCATGCCAAAAACATTGCCGAATATGTGATCTATTTGGTGAAGGGCAAAGATGTCCGCCACCCGGATAAAAACAATCTGGAAAACGATGTACTTTGAGTACATTGGTTTACTGGCGATTATTTTTCTTACACTAAGTGGACCTACCGTCATTCCGTCATTCCCGCGAATGCGGGAATCCAGCCATTCAAAGCAACGTTTCATAAAAATCTATCCATGCCGGATTTTGGTCTTCTATCAGGCGCGGCTTCCAGTTTCTGTTCCATTGCTTGATCTGTTTTTCACGGTTTATGGCAGACATCATACTTTCATGTTACTCAAAATAAACCAACTGATGAACGCTGAATTTTTTTGTGAAGCCTTAATAAATCTGTTCTTATGTTCCCAAATGCGTTTTATCAAGTCGCTTGTTACGCCTGTGTAAAAGGTACCGTTTCGTTTGCTCGCCAAAAGGTAAACGCAGGGTTGCTTTATGGGTTTTTTAACACTGGATTCCCGCTTTCGCGGGAATGACGTTGGCGCCTTATGGGATTACTTGGATTTGTTTGCAATGCAAAAGGTAATGTTTGCCGAGCATTGTTTCCTACCAATCGCCGTTTCTTGTCACACTATCAACTATACTGATGGGCATCGCTACCCATTGACTGATAGGACAAGCCGCCAATGAATGAAAACAATTCTTACGTCGCAGAACTAGCCCGTAGGCTTGTAAAAGATTCCCGCTTAGGCGATGAATTATCTTTTAAACAATGTGACAGGTTAGGTGAAATTATTACTATCCGCCGTCTCGCCGATGGAGAATTTTTGTTGTATGAGGGGCATAGAGATAACACGCTTTATGTGTTGGTGCGGGGTAAATTAGAGGTATTGCGGTCGACCGGTGGCGGTGATTCGGTCATCCTGCATATTCTTAAGGAAGGCGATATGGCGGGTGAACTGGGTTTTATCGATGGCTTGGAACACACTGCTGCGTTGCGTGCTAGCGGTGAATGCGAAGTATTTGGTATCGAGCGTAACAAGTTTGAATCCCTAGTTCCACAAGACCCAGACCTTGTCTATAAAACCATGCGCGCCATTATCCGCACGGTGCATGGTATTCTCCGCCGTATGAATATCCAGTATGTAGAACTGACTAATTATATTGTCAAACAACACGGTCGTTATTAACCTGCGCCACCCAACGTCCCTCTATAAACAGTTCATGGGGATAAAAATTCTTTTTATAACTCATTTTGGCGCAATTTTTTAACCAATACCCTAAATAAAGCCACGTTAACCCTAACCGTTTGGCCTCTGCAATTTGCCAAAGAATGGCATATGTGCCAAGCCCTCGGGATAACTCGTCGGGGTCAAAAAAGGTGTAGACTGCCGATAAACCATTTTCCAAGCGGTCTGTAACAGCGACAGCGAGTAACCTGGATTCTAAGCGCAATTCGCAAAGAAAGGTTTCACTCCAAGCCGCTTGAATAAAAGACAGATAGCTTTCGGCGCTGGTATCGTCCATACCGCCGTCCGGATGGCGCCATTGAACATAGCGCTCAAAAAGGTGGTAATGGTCAGCCTCGAAACGAACCGGTAACCAACGAGATTGCAGTGTCTGATTCTTTTTCCAAGTCCGTTTTTGGGAACGGTTGGGACGGAAATAAGCCACTGGAATGCGTAGCGACAAACAAGCTTGACAGCCATGGCAATGAGGGCGGTAAACGTGACCGCCGCTGCGGCGAAACCCCAACTCTGCAAGCTGGGTATAGATACGATTATTGAGAGCTAAAGGATCGGCAACCAGGTTGCGCGCTAGTCGCTCTGGCAAATAACTGCAACTGTATTCGCTGGTTAGGAATAATTGCAGCGTATTAAGCCCATTTTGATAAGCTTTCATGGCTGTTCCTTAAACGAAGACGGAGGCGGTTGAACGCCATGCCAACCGCCTGGCATTCCAGGTAGATTACAAAAGCATCGCAACAAGGTCAGAAAATCCCGTCTAGGTATATTTTTAGCCCCCAAACTGACCAAATGAGGCGTGTGCATTTGGCAGTCGATAAGGGCAAATTGCCAATGTTCCAAGTGCGCGCATAAGTGAACAAGCGCCACCTTGGAAGCATTACTGATTCTGCTGAACATGGATTCGCCATAAAAAACCCGTCCAACCGCAATACCGTATAAACCCCCCGCTAAACAGCCTTCATGCCAGACCTCCACCGAGTGGGCATAGCCTAGCTCATGAAGTTGAGTATAGGCAGCTAGCATATCAGTGGTTATCCAAGTGCCTATTTGGCCCTGCCTAGGCTCGCTGCAGCTTTTAACCACGGTTGTAAAATTAGTATCCATGGTCACCGAGAACAAGCGCTTTTTGAGGGTTTTTCGTAAACTACGGGAAATTTTAATGTGCTTAGGAAATAATACCGTGCGCGGGTCCGGTGACCACCAAAGGATCGGTTGGCCGTCGGAATACCAGGGGAAAATACCTTGTCGATAAGCGCGCAGCAGACGCTCGGGCGATAGACTGCCACCCACGGCCAACAGACCATCGGGTTCCGTCAAAGCCCGTTCTGGACTAGGAAAGGGTTGTTCCTCGTTATGAGGATCAAGCCAGGGAAGACGGGTCATGATCCCTCCGCCCGGTAGGGAGAATGCTGCCAAAGTTCCTCTACGTATTGCTCCACAGCCGGCATTTCGCGTTGCAAAAAATCCGCGATGGCGGCGCGAAAGTCCGGCTCCGCTATCCAGTGGGCCGATTGGGTTAGGGTGGGGAGAAACCCGCGATAGATTTTATGTTCACCCTGAGCGCCGGGTTCAAAATGCTGCAAGTTATGCTCAATACAGTATTCAATACCCTGATAATAACAAGCTTCAAAATGCAGACTGTCATATTGAGCGCGGCAGCCCCAATGACGGCCAAACAAGGTATGGTCGCTACGGAAACTAATGGCTCCCGCCACCGGTTGAGCGCCATCATAAGCTAACACCAGTAAAATGCGTTCGCCTAAGGTGGTGGCGATTTCATGGAAAAAGGGCAGGGTAAGGGTAGGAAAACCCCCCAGGCGCTCAAAGGTATCGCAATAAAAGGTATAGAAATGATGCCATTGGGTATCGCTGACTTGATGACCGTGGATAAGTTGCAGCGACAGGTTGCTTTCCTGTACCTGACGCCGTTCGCGTTTTATGTTTTTGCGCTTTTTGGCGGAAAGCGCATCCAGAAAATCACTAAAATCCCGATAGCCCTGATTATGCCAGTGGAATTGATAGCCTAAACGTTTTAGAAATCCCTGTTTTTGTAACACGTCCATATCTGCTTTAGAGGTGAATAACCAGTGGGCCGATGACCCAGCATGCTTATTGACCGTTTCCAGGGCGTGTTGGATAAGGCTATCCGCGACTTGTCGCGGTTCCTGATCTGGGCCAATCAGTAAACGCTGACCCGTGGCGGGTGTGAACGGTATGGCGCTAACCAGCTTGGGGTAATAGTTTCTACCATAACGCTGATAAGCGTTGGCCCAGGACCAGTCGAACACAAACTCGCCATAGGAATTGTCTTTTAAGTAAAGGGGCGAAGCCCCCACCAGGTTGCCGTAGTTATCGCGGCAAACGGTGTGTTTTGGATACCAGCCGGTACGAGGTCCTACGCACTGGTGACGTTCCAAGGCCACTAGAAACTCGTGGCTCAAAAATGGATTATGGTCCTCTACCAGGCCATTCCATTGCTCGCTTGGAACATCAATTAGGGATTCCAGGCACTCGGTGCGCATGGGAGAATAATTGCAGTGAATGTGACAAGGGAATCTTTAGGTATGACCTAAAAATAAGTTTACCTCTTTTAAGAGGTTCGCGCAGTATAACACGCCATTGCGCTTCACCAGATCCTTGTTGGATGGGAAAATAGTAATGCATGGGCCACGCTTATACTTATCTAAACAAATTGCTAGGCTTTTTGATCTATTGCTATAAGCAACCACCCAGTAAGCGGGCGCATTTAGTTGCAGGGTATTCCCATCAAGCCGTGTTGATGGCGGATTGACGAATACTTGGTAGATGGTTTCCTTGATATATTTTTGACTTTTCAGTTTAAGGATTAAGGCTATTGGCTCAGGCGACACGATTTACATCAAATAAAAATAGTATTTTCTTACCCTACTTTAGGCGAACTCTTTGGGGGTTAGGCTTTTTTTTGTGTCTAGCAATGGCGCTTTACTTAGCAGTAGCCCTGTTTTCTTTTCACCCAGATGATGGCGGCTGGACCCATACCGGAGTAGGGCAAGTGCATAATCGCTCTGGCCAGGCGGGGGCCTGGTTTGCCGACATCGCCTATTATTTTTGTGGCTATCTCGCTTACGGGTTTCCCATTGCTGTAGCGCTATTCGGTTGGCGGTCGTTTAAACGCGGCGGATTATTGAATCTTGACGCCGAGGTGGTCTTTTTTCGCGTGTTGGGTTTTACCGTAGCCATGGGAAGCGGCTGTGGTTTAGCCGCATTGCATTGGCGTAATGTGCCCGGCTACGGCTCTGCGGGTGGCGTTATCGGTGACATCATTGGGCCTGGTTTAATCGGTACTTTCAGCGCCTTGGGTGGATATAGTTTTCTGTTTGGCAACCTCTTTATGGGGGTTCTATTTTGCTTAGCGCTAACCCTCGCCATGGGCCGTGCTTGGTTAGAGTTGCTAGAGCTGATTGGTAAACTGATCATAGCTTTGCTAGCGGGTTTGCAGAAGCTGGTGGATTGGCTGCGCACTTGGCTTGCTGCAGAGTCATCCGTTGATACAGCCACTGACAAAGGCCAGGCAGGAGAGTCCAAACGTCGTGAAAGAGGTCGCAGGGCCGATCTAAACTGGCAGACAGGAGCCAGTCATAAGGATGATGCGCCGCTTGCGACACGATCACCTCAGCGATCGCGGATTGAGCCTATGGTCAAATTGCCTGCCGACCCTGTCACACCAGTTCAGAAACCCACGGTAATGCTTCCCGTGCAGGGTTCAACCGCCCCTCAAATAGTCTCTCAGAAAGTGCCTCCTAATCCACCCGAAGAAGACACGCTGGCGCCCATTAACAAGCCGAAACCGGGACAGCAAAATGTTTCTGAGCCGACGCCGCCGTTAAATTTGTTAAGTCAACCGGTTATAGACCAGGGTGGCTACAGTAAAGCCCAGCTAGAAAGCATGTCTGCGCAGGTGGAAATGCTATTGCGGGATTTTGGCATTGGGGTGCGGGTGGCAGCGGTGCAACCAGGCCCAGTGATTACCTGTTTTGAGTTGGATCTAGCGCCAGGCACCAAAGTCAGCCAAATTAGTAATCTCGCAAAGGATCTGGCGCGGGGGTTATCGGTGCTGAGCGTGCGGGTGGTGGAAGTGGTGCCAGGAAAATCCGTCGTAGGTCTTGAGATCCCCAACGAAAATCGGGAAATCGTTTATTTAAGAGAAATACTTGAATCGCCGATCTACGACAAGGCCAGCTCACCCATGACGTTAGCCTTGGGCAAAGATATTGGTGGTCATCCTGTGTTTGCGAATCTCGGCAAGATGCCCCATCTGTTAGTGGCGGGTACCACCGGCTCTGGGAAGTCGGTGGCGATTAATGCCATGCTGTTAAGCTTGTTGTATAAAGCTACCCCTAAGGAAGTCCGCCTTATCTTGGTGGATCCTAAGATGCTAGAGTTATCCATCTATGAGGATATTCCCCATCTATTAGCGCCGGTGGTGACCGATATGGGGGAAGCCGCCAACGCCCTGCGTTGGTGTGTGGCGGAGATGGAACGGCGTTATCAGTTGATGGCGGCCTTAAAGGTGCGCAACATTACTGGCTTTAATCGTAAGGTAAGCGAGGCAGACGCGGCGGGCGCGGCCATTGCCGATCCCCTTTATAAACCTGAAGATCAGTTCGATCCCACTGCCCCTGCGCCAACCTTAGAACCCTTACCCTTCATTGTCGTCGTTATCGATGAATTAGCCGATATGATGATGATTGTGGGTAAAAAAGTGGAGGAATTGATTGCCCGTCTGGCGCAAAAAGCCCGCGCCGCGGGTATTCACCTTATTTTAGCCACCCAACGGCCCTCCGTGGATGTCATCACTGGGCTCATCAAGGCCAACATTCCTACCAGAATCGCTTTCCAGGTCTCGTCAAAGGTGGATTCCCGCACCATTCTCGACCAGATGGGGGCCGAACAACTGCTCGGTTATGGGGATATGCTCTACTTGCCGCCGGGCACCGGACTGCCAAAACGGGTACACGGCGCTTTTGTGGATGACCATGAGGTGCAAAATGTGGTCAATCATCTGCGTGGAGTGGCTGAGCCTGATTATGTGGAAGAGGTTTTGGAAGAACCCAGTGAGCCGTTGGCGGGTTTTTCCGGCCCTAGTGAAGGCGCCGGCGGCGACGAGAGCGATCCTTTTTATGATCAGGCAGTACGTATTGTTACGGAATCCCGGCGGGCGTCCATCTCATCCGTCCAGCGCCGCTTAAAAATCGGCTACAACCGCGCCGCTCGCATGATTGAAGAAATGGAAGCAGCGGGTATCGTCAGTCCTCCGCAATCCAACGGTAACCGAGAAGTGCTGGCCCCACCGCCCCCGGATGCATAATCATGCTAGTTATGCCTAACAGCACCTTTGTCGATAAAGCGCTCTTGCTAAGTATCTGACCATAAGTTACCCGGTGTTATAGAAGGACCTTCGCCGTTGGGAGACGGCGATGGAGCGTACAAGGACGTATTCACAGCGTTCCTGGAATAACACCGGATAACTTAGAACGTTTCACTTGCAACCATAAAAAGTTGTATCAAGAAAAATCTATTTAAGCTATTTTCTTAGCAACAGCGCCAACGGTTTTTGAGGTGGCCAGATTGTGAGAAATAGGGGCATAACATGAAAATGAAAATTCTCAAAAAAACAGTCAATATTGAACTGTGTCACGCCTTATTAAGAACCCGACTTCGTTACGATGCTTATGAAAAATACCATTTTCGATTGCAGTCCCTACGCAGTGAGGCCACCGATAGGGACTATGTGGATGCCGCCTGGATAAATAAACACGGGTTCTGGATGTATCTACCCGATCCTTGGCAATCCAATGCCTTTGGTTTGTCTGCAAACATGCCCCAAGCCTGGGAAACCCAAACCATGGTTTGTGGTATGGATTTTCAGCCAGAAAAGGGTAGCAGCGGTTTTGCCCGGGATGCCTTCGGTGGGATTTTGCTGGTTCATGATGGACTGTTAGCAACGCCCACAGGGCAGGATAGCAAGGGGTTTTTCTGGGAGCATTATCAAGGCCCGCAGCTGGAAGACGACTCCCAAGACAGACCTTTTGCGGTGATTGCTCATCTGGGCTGCCTCGATGTGGCTAAACAGGTAAAAACGTTTCTTTTGGAGATGGCTCGTATTGAAGAGCTCTTGGTCAAGCATTGACTGATACAGGACAGTGAAGTCAGCGCGGCTTATTGCCTTTCAAGGTTCGTTAGGCGCTTACTCGGATTTGGCCTGCCGCAGTGTCTATCCCAGCTTAGGCTCGGTGCCTTGCGTGTCTTTTGAAGATATCTTTACAGCGGTCAAGGAGAACCGGGCGCAGCTTGCCATGATTCCTGTGGAAAACTCGCTGGCTGGTCGGGTTGCCGATATTCATCATCTGTTGCCCCACAACGGGTTACATATTGTTGGGGAACATTTTCAGCAGGTCAATCATCAACTGTTGGCGTTGCCAGGGGTTTCCCTGGCGCAACTAAAGGTTGTGCGCAGTCATGTCCATGCCTTATCCCAATGTCGCACCCATATCAGACGGCTCGGTTTGCAACCATTGGTTCATGCGGATACGGCAGGGGCCGCCCAAGAGCTTGCTAGCCACGGTAAGCCCTGGGAGGGCGTTATCGCGTCGGCGTTAGCCGCCAAAATTTATGGTCTTGATATTTTGTTGTCGAACATCGAAGACGCTCAACACAACACCACTCGATTTTTGATCATGGCGCAAGCACCGTTGAATATGCCGGTGACCGACGCGTTAACAATAACCAGTTTTATCTTTCGGGTGCGTAACATCCCTGCCGCTCTTTACAAGGCCCTGGGGGGATTCGCCACCAATGGCGTCAATATGACTAAGTTGGAAAGCTATATTGTCGATGGCAAGTTTACTGCAGCGCAGTTTTTTGCCGACATCGAGGGTCATCCCCAGCAACACTCTGTCCGATTAGCCCTGGAAGAACTGCAATTTTTTGCGGAGGAAGTGGAATTTTTAGGAACCTATCCGGCGGACTCTTACCGGCATTTGCATTACCTCTAAGAAGCTGTTTCAAAAATCCGCGACGTCCGCTGAATCAAGGCGCAGCCCCTTCGAGCAGCGCAGTTTACATAAAGTAAATGAGCAGTGGAGAAGGGGCTGCAACGCCGAGTCAGCGGATATGAGCAATTTCAAAACAGCTTCTAAAGCACATTAGTCCCTAAACTTTTCAGCAATGGCTTCAAACTGACTGGCGACCGCCAAAAAAGCATCCACCACATCCGGGTCAAATTGACTGCCACGGTTTTCGGAAATGATCTTAACGGCCTGTTCATGGGAGAAAGCATCTTTATAAACCCGTTGATTGATGAGGTCGTCATAGGTATCTGCTAAAGCCATCAGCCGTCCTGAAATGGGAATACTGTCTTCTTGAAGCCCTTGCGGATAGCCTGTGCCGTCCCATTTCTCATGATGGGTATAAGCGATTTCACGGGCCAGTTTTAGAAATGGCGTGCTGCCTACTTGTCGTTCCGCACGTAGTAAAGCATCGTGACCATAGCGAGGGTGTTGCCTCATCTCTTCCCATTCGGCTGGGGTTAGCTTACCTTCTTTAAAAAGAATATGATCGGCGATGGCCACCTTGCCCATATCGTGGAGAGGCGCTGTTTTATACAGCAATTCAATGGTGGTCTCGTCAAGATAAGCATGGAAGCGCGGATGATGTTTAAGTTGTCTTGCCAGGGTTTCCATATAGTGTTGGGTTCTGAGAATATGTTGACCGGTATCCCGATCCCGGGCCTCGGCTAAACAGGCCATGGCCATAATGGCAGCGTCTTGGGTACGGGATAACTCTTCAGTGCGCCCGCGCACCCGCTGTTCTAGAATCACGTTTTGGTTCTCTAGCGCCCGTCGAGCTTGGCTGAGGGCCAGGTGGGTTCTGACTCTCGCTTTAACAATGGGTGGGCTCATGGGTTTGATGATGTAATCAGCCGCACCCAGCCCAAAACCGCGCAGTTCATCATTCACTTCGCTTTTCACCGTCAGGAAAATAACCGGGATACGGCGGGTTCTGTAGTCACCTTTGAGATGCTCACAGACTTGGTATCCATCCAAGTCAGGCATCACAATATCTAATAAGATTAGATCCGGTGGTGGATCTGAATTAGCCCGTTTGAGGGCCTGTTGGCCGTCTTTGGCGATGATTGTTTTATAGTCGGATTTTAAAAGATCGACTAACACATCGATGTAGAAATTCTCATCGTCGACAATAAGAATTTTAGGCTTTGTTTCAATCATGCGTTCCATCTTCCGTAAGAGTGATATCCAGAGCGGTGGCTAAGGTGGCAAGGTTGCCCCTAGCTTCCTCGAAATCGTAGTCCTGAATCCGGCGTTCTATCTGCTGCACTAGGGAATGCTGTTGCCGGTCCACCCACTTTTCCTGAATTTGGTGGAGCACCATTAGCGCGTCGGTGTCACCCTGGGTCAGCAGGGTAGCTAACTGGTCAAACAGAGGCGTGACTTCCAGCAAGCCGACAGGAGCTTTTGTCAATGGCTGCCGGTCTTGCTCAGAGGGCGACGGATACTGTTTTGCTAACACTTTTAGGCTATCAAACACCGGCTCAAAATTTTCTCGGAAGTGACCCAATGGTTGAGAAATATCCTGTGGATTTGTTGTTTTGATAGCTGCCTCTAAGGCACGGGCGCTTTTTTCCAGGGCGTAGGCGCCTAAGTTACCGGCCACACCTTGAATAGTATGGACTTCACGAAGTGCCGTGTTTTGGTCTGCTACTTGTAGGCTTTGTTCAATAAGTTTGAGGGCATGTCGGTGATGATCATAAAATTTGGTTAATAGTTTTATCAGTAAAGCCGTGTTACCGCTGACCCGCTTGCGGGCCTCAGCTAGGTCAAGACCCACTACGTGGTCTGGTAAGGTGGGTTCAATTTTCGCCAGCTTGGTTGCCTGCGAAGCCATTGTCTTATTGTTCTGAGGCCAAGATGTCAGCCATTTGCGGAGTGTTTTAAATAGCGCCTCTGGATCAATGGGTTTACCCAGGTGATCGTTCATACCCGCCGCCAAGCATTTTTCTCGATCACCGGTCATGGCATGGGCGGTCATGGCGATAATGGGTAAGTTGTAAAAACGACTGTCTTGACGAATCCACTGGGTCACTTGAAAACCATCCATATCAGGCATCTGAATATCCATAATAACCAAATCAAAGTGAATCTCCCCTAGCCTTTGGAGGGCCTGGTGACCATTGCCCGCCAGCTCTACCGAGAGGCCAAAACCTTCCAGAAGTTCTTGGGCTAACTGTTGGTTGATGGGGTTATCTTCCACCACCAGTATCTTACCTGCCAAAGACTGCCCCTGGTTTGCGGTTATCTGTTGACGACGTTGTCTCGATGAAGCCCGCCATGATTCGCCCCCCAAGGTCTCGGCAATGGTATCGAATAACAGCGACGGACTCACCGGCTTGGTAAGGAAACCGCTAAGGCCGGCCTGCTTTGCTTCATGCATAATCTCTTCACGGCCAAAGGCGGTGACCATGATAAGGGTGGGTAATTTGGCGAGCTTAGTGTGGTGTTTAATGTATTTAGCGGTCTCGATGCCATTCATGCCAGGCATACTCCAGTCCAGCAAGACCAGATCGTAGCCCTGGTCATCTTGAAAAGATGATTGCTCCAGCGCCACAAACGCCTCTTCAGCCGAGCTTGCCAAGGTAACCTGAAAAGAAAACGATTCCAGCATCTCCTGCAACACCTGCCGGGCGCTAGGGTTATCGTCCACCACCAATACCCGAAGATGGTGAAGATTAGATGGTTGACGCTTGCATTTTCGTTGCGTTTCGCCGTGCCGACCGAAGGGCAACTCAACATTAAACGTGCTGCCCAGACCCGCTGTACTCTTGACGTTGATGTGGCCGTGCATGAGATCAACCAGCTGTTTACAAATACTCAGCCCAAGACCCGAGCCGCCATAGCGGCGCGAGGTGGAGCCGTCCAGTTGCGAGAAAGGGAGAAAGAGTTTTTTACGCCTATCGGCCGGAATGCCAATTCCGGTATCCTGCACCGAAAAATGAACACGGGCGCGGCCAGGGGTTTTTTCAACCAGTCGCACCCGGACTTTGACTTCGCCCCGTTCGGTAAAGCGGATGGCGTTATTCAGCAAATTGAGCAAGATCTGTTGCACACGCAGCGGATCGCCCATGAGGGCGTTGGGTACGTTGGCGTCCCGTTGTAGCAATAGTTCAAGTCCTTTTTCATGGGCTTTGATGGCCTCTAGATCCGTAACTCGTTCCAACACATCATCCAAATAAAAGGCGGTATGCTCGATGGCCAGTTTGCCAGCCTCAATCTTGGAAAAATCCAATATGTCATTGAGGATGCCCAGTAAGGTATGGGCAGATTCTTTAATCTTTTCCACATAGCCGTACTGACGGGGGTTGAGTTCGGTTTTTAGGGCAAGGTGGCTGAATCCTACAATCGCATTCATAGGGGTGCGGATTTCATGACTCATATTGGCAAGAAAATAACTTTTAAAGTCATTGGCTCGGTCTGCCTCCAGCTTGGCCCGCTGCAAGATCTCTTTTTGGCGCCGAGTCTGCAAAGCCCACAGTAGGCTAAGGGTAATCAACAAAGCAGCTACCCCTACGATTTGCCAAACCAGTCTATAGTCGATGCTTTGTTCATAACGTATAGCCGCCATCCATTTTTGTTTGATAGTGGCCTCTTGCATGGGTTGCAAGGAGTCCAAAGCTTTTTGCAGAATAGCCACCAACTCGGGCCAATCTTTTCGTACAGCAAAGGCGATATCGAGGTAATAGGGGGTAGGGGCGCCAATTTTAAGGTTAGTAAGCCCCAGACGCTGACTGATTTCGCTGCCCGTGGCCAGATTACCCACATAAACGTCAGCTTCACCAAAGGATACTTTGGTTAACGCTTCTTCCGGTGTATCCACCAACATCAGATCCAATTCAGGGTAATCACGGCGCAGGTATTCTTCCGTCACATAGCCCCGCTCGACCATGATCTGCTTGCCGTAGAGGTCTCCTAAACCGGTGATAAAGTACCCCTCGTCACGCACAAAAATAACCAAGGGAAAACGCAGATAGGGTTGGGTAAAGTTCAAATAGGCTTCCCGTTGCGGTGATTTGACAACCCCTGGGAGCACCTCGACCGTCTGTTTTTTTGCTCTTTCCATCACCTCTGCCCAGCTTAAATTGGCCAGGGGTTGCATCGTGATACCAAGACGCTGAGCCACTAACTTGACATAGTCTGATGTGATGCCTTGATAGTCACCCCTGGCATTGCGGAATTCAACCGGTGGCCAGGCGGGATCGATACCCAGCCGGATCACCGGGTGTTTGCTAAGCCAGAGGCGTTCCTCAGGGGTCAGTATAATGGGTTGCGGGGCATTTGCCGGTTCAGCATGACTACTCAAGGAGTAACAGAAAGCACCCACCAAGACAGCCGTGATGACGATGCGAAAAACAGTGAGCATGTTGCTTTTTCAGTCCGTTGTGCAAAGCGCGCTGGTTCAACGGGTTGTCTGCTTAGGACGCGCTCGATACTCATCATAAACAATCAGCAAACCTGTTACCACTAACTCATGGGATAGCATCTTCCCGCGTGGGCAACCAGTTGGCCACCCTATGCATTTTTACTGACTCAAGGGGGTAGGACGGTTTCTATTGCCACTGCTATGCCTAGCAAAGGAAGACATACCAGAATTTAGATCAATACAAATCAATACCCCTTAATATGCGACATTTTTTGCTAATGAGTGCTTGTCTTTGGTGACGCTATGCTCGGTTTGAAAGACCATCGCGGCGGTCATCTAAGCAGGAAGCCGTTTTAAAATTGCTCATGTTAACTGACTCGGCGTTGCAGCCCCTTCTCCGCTGCTCGAAGCTGGCTGCGCCTTGATTTAGCGAACGTCGCAGGTTTTTCAAACAGCTTTTAAGCAATGGATAGCAATAGTTAGCAATATTTGTCGCACCCTTAGAGATGTTTTTCCATTTGATAAAAATAAGATTTCCTTATGATTTTAATAAGAAAAATTGAAATATTTTGGTTCGGTACAAAAATTGCTAAAAATAGTAACTACAGGTCAATCAGCTTTTCTAAACGTGTTTAAACACGTAACTTGTCTCACCAAAGTTCGCCTAAGTCTCTAGGAGGGGTAGAAGATTCATGATTACTTTTATTTCCGAAGCGAAAACCAATGCACCAAATCCAGCTAGAAATAATGGCTTGCAAAATAGCCTTGAAATTACTAGGCCAGGTAACGGTGTATACAATAAAGTGGCAATGTCTCAGGTTTCGCAACCTTCCCCAATATCCGCTATGGGCGCCGCTGCCATTCCACAGGTTAGTCTCCTCTTAAATGTACCCGAGTTAGAGTTAGAACGGCGTATGTGTTTAGAGCGTCTACCTTTTTTGTTAGATGTCTCGCTGTTCAACAATGATGAACATATCGGTTCAGGTACGATATGTAACGTGGGTGGACGAGGTATGTTTGTGGAGACCTCGGCGACGTTGAAAAAAGGCGCCCCTTTACAGCTCTGTTTTACTCTTATGGGTAATGCGCGTTTGCCCACTCATCGGGTTGTAGGACGCGTCGCCCATGTCACTAGTGAGGGTGTCGGTGTGCATCTTGATGTGCTCAAACGAGACACTATGACAGGTCTGCAGGCGCTAAAAAAACAGGCTGGACGAGCCCATCGGAGCTAATCTTTATCTTAGTTAGTCTTAGTGATGCTGGATTAACGTATGATTCTAGTGCTTACCATCAGCTATTAGAGCAAATCTTCTCATTTGAGCAACCTGTGGAAACTAGTGTATCTTAAAAAAATTCAAACGTTAAAGTGAGCGTAAATAGGTAAAGACATGCTGCGTGCCAGTGAGCAAGAACTCCGCAATCAGGCGCGGCGGCTTGATGAGATTCAGCAGCGTCAGAACGATTTTTTGGCCATGTTAGGTCATGAGCTACGCGATCCTCTGGCGTCTGTTCGCAACGCTGTGGATTTTCTAAAAACGGGACCTGAAGAACTTGCACCCACTGAGCTTCGGCGAATCCGCGATATTTTAGATCGTCAGGTAAGTCAATTGACCTACCTAGTCAATGATTTGTTAGATACAGCTCGTATTACCCAGGGTCGAATCCAGCTGCGGAAAATGCAGGTGTTGCTAGCCGATGTTGTGGCTCAAGCCGTGGAAACCCTCCAACCTTTGGTCCAAAGGCGGGGCCATGAGCTCACCATTTCCCTGCCATCAAAACCGGTTTGGTTGGAGGTTGATGCGGCCCGCCTGGTGCAAGTGATAAGTCTCCTCCTGGAGAACGCCGCACAATATATGGATTCAGCGGGACCCATATGGCTTCTCGCCGAGTTAGAAGGGTCAGAGGTCGTCGTTAGAATCATTGACCGCGGTAAAGGTATTTCCGCCGATGTGTTGCCCCATGTATTCGAGCTTTTTAGCCAAGCAAACCACCCCCTCTATAGTCCGCCGGGGAATCTCGGATTAGGCTTAGTATTAGTACGCAAACTGGTAGAGATGCACGGTGGCAGCGTCTGCGCCTTTAGCAAGGGACCCGGTAAAGGCAGTCAATTTGTGGTTCGGCTGGCAACTGTTTCAACAGTAGAGCCACCAAGCCACACCGCTAAAGCGCTGCAACCCGTGGCATCCACGCCATTACGACGGCGTGTTCTGATTGTCGATGATAATAAAGACTTAGCAGACTCTCTGACTTTATTGTTACGCCGTCATGGACATACGGTGCAAGCTGTGTATGACGGCGAAGGCGCGTTAGAAGCCATAGCTACTTTTCAGCCCGAGGTAGTGTTTTTGGACATTGGGTTGCCGGACATGGATGGTTTTGAGGTAGCCCATCGACTGAGTCTCCATGCGCTTCGAAAAACCCTACGCCTAGTGGCCCTCACTGGCTATGGTCAGGAAGAAGACAGCCAGCGGATCGCAGCGGCGGGATTTGATCTGCATTTGGTAAAACCCGTCAAAACCAAAGAATTACAAGAAGCCCTGGCGGTTTAGACAATGGACCAAAGGCAACCGGCAATTATTTTGCTGACTAACCTGGCAGGCCGATTTCAAGGCATCAACGACCGAGCTTTAGCGGGGTATGGGTATAGCCGCGAAGAACTATGGGGCTTGTCTTTGGAGGACTTAAGTGCACCAGAATCTCGTCAATCGTTAGTTCAGCACATAAAAAATATACAAAAAGTCACTGAGGTCACCTTTGATGCAGTCCATTTACGTAAAGATGGCAGCCGCTTTCCAGTCACCGTTTTTGCCCATTCTTTGGTATGCCAAAATAACGTGCTGCTGCATTATCGGGTGCGCGAGCAAACTGCCCAGCAACGCTTGGTTGCCCAGGTTCGCCAGCAGGATCAACAATTGCTACAGATCGATAAAATGGCTGCCCTAAGTACATTGGTGTCAGGGATTGCCCATGAGATCAATAATCCGGTCAATCTCATTCAGCTGAATGGTCAATTGTTGGCGGAAATCTGGAGTAATGCGAAGAAATTTTTTGATCGCTGGGATGATGCCAGCGAAACCCCACTGTTGGGAGAACTTTCTAACCAAGAAGCCCGCGACGCGGTTCCCGCGCTACTGGATGGGATAATCCAAGGGGCCCATGAAGTGGAAAGAGTGGTCGCTGACTTAAAAGCCTATGTGCGTCCCAATGATACCAGAATATATGGTGTCTTTAACCTTAATGAGGCTATCCAACGGGTTCTCAACTTGCTGAGTCATGTGATAAAAAAAAAGACCACCTGTTTTCAAATAGATTTGCAGACATCACTACCACTATTGCGAGGTGATCGACGCAGTATCGAGCAAGTGGTTGTTAACTTAGTTCTTAATGCCCTGGAAGCTTTGCCGGATAAATCCAGCAGCGTCGTCCTAGTAACCCGTCGGCCTGCGGCTGCCAGGCATGTTGAGTTACAAGTACAAGACCAAGGATGGGGTATTGCACCTGAATCTGTGGAGCGGGTTTGTGAACCCTTTTTTACCACTAAACAGGATAGTGGTGGAACGGGGTTAGGTTTATTCGTTGCCTACAAATTAATCCATGCCCAAGGAGGCGCTTTAAGCTTCTACTCCAAGCTGGGGGAGGGGACCACGGTCAAAGTCATATTGCCTATCGCTGAGCCTGTCGCTGAGCCCTCTGAAAATTTGCAGGAAGACTTCTAGTTTTTTTAGCTAGGTTGAAACAGGATACCAAGCAGCGCCTCAAAGAACTTATAAAATGAGTGGCGCCCGTATCTATATATATATATATCAGGACTTACGCAGCTCGTTCCAGAGGACGCCGTGAACACGTCCCTGTGGGCTTGACGACGGCCGTCCGGGCCGTCGACACCTCCTTTTACGAGCTACGCAAGTCCTTTGTGCGTAAGTCCTATATATGAGAAGAAATAGCGAAAACATTGCCATGACCAAGCTAACCGCACCAAAACTGCCTGTGCTATTTGTCGATGATGAGCCATTATTTTTGCATAGCGCCAGTATCGCTTTGCGTTCATCGGGTATCAAGCAGGTGTTCACCCTGGAAGACGCCCGCCAGGTGTTAGCACTTATGGCTGAGCAGGAACCCGGCGTCGTGG
>CAZGON010000004.1:0-12212 GCA_964527085.1 uncultured Candidatus Competibacteraceae bacterium | reverse complement strand
TGCTGGATCTTAGAATGCCCCACTTGGCCGGCGATGTGCTGCTTGAGCAAATCAATACCGACTATCCAGATATACCGGTGATTATCTTAACGGCCATCGATGACCTTAGCACTGCCGTTGAGTGTATGAAAAAGGGCGCATTTGATTATTTAGTAAAACCCGTTGAGCGGAACCGTTTGGTTGCGGCGGTGAAACGGGCTTTGGAAATGCGCGCCTTGCGCGATGAAGTGTTGTCCCTAAAAAAACGCTTGTTAAGTAATTCCTTAGAAAATGCCGCTGTATTTACCGCTATTATTACCCAAAATCGGGTTATGCAGGCCATTTTTCGCTATGTGGAGGCCATCAGCCTATCTGAGCAACCGGTGCTCATTACTGGCGAAACAGGTACAGGCAAAGAACTCATCGCCAGAGCCGTCCATCAGTTGTCTCGGCCAAACGGTGAGTTTGTCGCAGTAAATGTGGCTGGACTGGATGACACGGTGTTCACAGATACTTTGTTTGGGCATAAAAAAGGCGCCTTTACCGGCGCTGAAAAGTCCCGCGATGGACTTATCGCCGCCGCCACCGGCGGAACCCTATTTTTGGACGAAGTCGGCGATCTTCAGGAAATGGCCCAAGTCAAATTGTTACGTTTGATTCAAGAGCATAACTATTACCCGTTAGGCGCCGACCAGCCACGTCATACTAATGCACGGATTGTCGTTGCAACCAACACGGATGTAAGCCAACTACTCAGTGAAGGCCGTTTTCGTAAAGACCTTTTTTATCGGCTGCGTAACCATCATATTCATATTCCTCCGTTACGAGAACGCAAAGACGATCTTCCCCTGTTGTTGAGTTACTTTCTAGAAAAATCTGCAAGAACACTCAAAAAATCCACCCCGACGGCGCCGTCAGCGTTGTTTAATCTCCTGGCGGCGTATTATTTCCCGGGTAACGTAAGGGAGTTAGAAGCGATGGTGCACGACAGCGTCACTCGCCATCAGGGGGGTATCCTGTCTCTAAAAAGCTTTAAAGACGCTATGGATTATACCCACACCATGGCCGACACTGATGTGGAAAACTTTAAGGGCAACGGTTGGCCTGCGCTATTTTCTGATCGACTCCCCACGCTTAAAGAAGCAGAGCAGATTTTGATAAATGAAGCATTGCAAAGAGCAGACGGTAATCAAGGTGTAGCGGCAGAGTATCTTGGCTTGACACGACAGGCGTTGAATAAGCGTTTATTACGAGGTCGTCAGGAGGACAATAGTCGCCTTCTCAAGTAAATCTAGTAACCACTCATGGTTTTCTGCGACATTTGTCGCAACCTTTACACTGAACTGTTTTTTTAATTGAAAATATCCTATTGAATTTAAAAGCATAAATTTACTTTTTGTGAATGGTATGATTTGTGCAATATAGTATAAGTGAGTCGCATAACGCTTTAAATACAATCAATGAAGTCTATGCGTCGTTTAAACAAAAGTTATCGACTCACTGTTACAAAAGGTGATTATCATGACAACTGAACTGATGACGAGGCCCATTAACTACGATATTGAGCAGACGCTCAATTACCCACGGGGTGTAACAACAGCGTTTTTGAAAAAGAGTAAGACCGACCTACAGACTCCGGCTAACTCTGCTTCTTTACTGAGAGAAAAGATAGGGCTAACAGACAGCAAAGCAAGTAGCCCTAGGCGTATCCCAGAGCGACGTCTGCATGGAAACCGGGTCGCGATGGCTATCGATACTGCCCTCTTTACAAAAGGGCAGTATAAAGGTAATGGCACTATTCGCAACTTGGCCCTGCGCGGTTTGTTTGTGGAAACAGCTGTGGAGTTAGACGAAAACACGGTGTTGCAACTGCGCTTTTGTTTGCCCAATGAACAAGGTAGCGATGAGTCCTACCGACTATGGGGTACAGTAGCCCATAGCTCAGAGAAAGGCATTGGGCTACATGTGGATATTCTTCATCCAGAGACAGACGCAGGTCTACAAGCGATTAGAAACCACGCCAACGGCTAAAGTCGGCTTCACTTTGAGGACATAGGAAAGCGTTTTAGCGGCGGTTCTTTACCATGAATTTTGCGAAAGAGCCGCTCAGCGCGTCGTTGCACCGCTCGCCAAAAAAGCGGCTTTTCTTGCAGCACTGTTCTTAATGACTGATCCCGATAACATCTCATAAAGCGCAACAGATCCCGTTGAGTCAGTCCTATGTCCATGGCTGAGAAATACAAGCTGCCGATATCTTTGATGACCCATCGTCGCGGCGTGCGGTGGCGAATTTGAGCCCGATGTAAATCCATCAAGTAAAGACAGGGGACAGTCTGGTTAGAGATGTTTTTTAGCTCACATGGTAATTGCAAACGGAAATGGCAAAGATAAAAATCCCGGTGGTTTATGCCATGGCTGTGAAGTTGTCGAGCGACCTCCGCGACTTTCCAAATTAGTAAATGTTTTAACCGCAGCGATGTACCATGCCGGGGTGGATACTGATGCCAAGCTCGGCAAAACACCTCCAGGGTAACCGTATCTTGTAATGCTTCGGTAATGACGAAGGATTGTAGCCGTGCCGGGTTCCGGCCACGAATGCCATAACCCACGGGTACCGTTGTGGCAACCCCCAATTGCCTAAGCCGCGCTAATGCCTGCCATTCATTCTTAGCGCTGACCACAGGCCAGCGCAGTTGTAGTAAATTCTTGGCAATCTCTTGCCAGCCCACGCCCTGGTGAGCTTTAACCACATAATCTTGTCCCGCCAAGGTAAAAAATACCGTGCGGCGTCCCTCTCGCTGCCGCACAACCCGACCGTTGAGGGATAATATTGTATTAAATAAATTTCCTTCAGCTAGCAAGGCTTGGCGAACGTCAGCACGTAGAGTAATCATCGCTGTTTTCGCCTATCCAAGATAGCCAAAATTTTTTCTGTGGCTACCTGGGGTCGGCTATAAAGGTCTTCTTTGCGTCCATAGCGAACGCCATTCTGCGACCATTTGCGCTCAGGTGAGTGCAATATTTCCAGCAGCGTTGTATTAAATTGGGATTGCTGAAAGGGGAGTGGCAACACTTTACCCGCCTTGGCCCGTTCCACATGAAAAGCATAACCACAGTTAGCCGTGGTGAGAACGGGAAGTCCGGCAATCATCGCCTCTACAATGACATTGCCAGTATTTTCAATATAGGCGGGATGGACAAGCAGGTCCGCCGCCAACAAAAAGCCCGTCATATCAGTGCATCCCTTGATAAACCGGATATGATCAGCGATGCCGAGATAGGTGGCTAGCATTTGAAAAACCTTTGTTTTACCCTGTCCCACTACCCACAAATAGGTTGTCTTTTTTAGCCCTTCGGGCAACGCAGCCATCCCTTTAAGGACCCGATCCAGCCCTTTTCTACGAAAGTCTGACCCAATCAATAACAGCAGCCGGTCATTGTTGGCAATGCCAGCGTCATGACGCCACTGAGTCCGCCGTTCAACTAGGTTAGCAGGGGCCCTATAACGTCGGTCAATACCTGGTGGCAGCAAATAAAAGCGGCAACGGGGGGTACCGTAGCAAGCTTGGTAGGGAGCGATTTGCGCCTCTGTCAGCATCAGTATTGCGGTGTTTCCTGCGGCGTTAAAGACTGCCCTTTCAAGGGCAACCAAGTGGCGATAACGCCCCGTGAGACGATAAAGCAGGCTTTTTTCAGCGAGCCCCCGGGCTTTAAAACAAGGATCGGCTGCATAGTAAATATCCAATCCCGGCATTTTTCCAAAACCGATGACGCCATGGAAGTTACCCTGGGCTAGCAGTGGCTGGAGCTGTTGAGAAAATAGCAGCTCTTTGCCATGATTGCTAACGGCTTTTACTGGGATAATATGCACCTGGAAATCCGTGGGAATCGGGTCACCTTCCCAAGCGCGGGTATAAACCACAATGTCGTGCCCTTGCGATTGACAATATTGTGCAATGCGCAAAAAATTGCGCTGGAGTCCACCAAAAGGAAAGTACTTGGGGAGACAAAACGCCAACCGCATGGGTTTAGGGATTCTCGGCCAAAGTTTTTTGAAGGGTTTGCCAAACCGTTTCAGGGGGTAACGTGGTAGCGCAGGCGGGCTGCGGATGGGTAATCGGTCCTTGGTAGGTGCAGGATCGATTGAGACACGGGGCACAGGGAAACTGTGCTTTGAGTGCTGTCTGCCGGTTTCCCCAAACGCCGGTGAGGGTAGGATTGGTAGCGCTGTATAAGGACACCGTGGGTACCTGGAGAGCCGTTGCTAGATGGCCGAGTCCTGTGTCGACACTTACCACCGCCGCCGCGTTAACCAATATAGTGGCCATCGCGGATAAATCTAAGTTAGGTAGGATCTCTGCGGCGGGAATGGCGACCGCCATTTTTTCTGCCCGCTGCCGTTCTGCTTCAGTGCCCCAAGGTAACTGTACACGATAGCCTATGGCGGCGATCTGTTGGCCGAGAGCTATCCAATAACTCACCGGCCATTGCTTGCTGGGCCAAGCTGTGCCGTGGCAAAATAAAACGGTCGGTTGGTCAGCGGGTAGACGACGAAATTGCGACTGGCGGATGCCGTAATCGGGTATCTCATGACAAGTCCTATAGCCAAGGCTCTCGGCAAACAACACCCGTAATCGAGTAATCGCATGGTGCTGCCGGGAGATTCGGCAACGCTGTTGGTAAGCCAGGCTAGCCAAGGGTTCCCGGGCCGATTGCCAGTCTAGGCCGCAGCGCACACCGCGGGTCAACTTGGTAATAAGTGCGCTTTTCAAAAGTCCCTGGGCGTCGATCACTCGGTCATAAGCAGTATCATTTAGGTCTTTACGAAACCTTTGCCATTCCCCTGTCATCACCGCCTTCACGGGATGGCGTCGCCAGCGGCGCAGAGCCACCGGAATTACCCTATCCACGCCATCATGCCAACGGGGAATAGCTGCATAAGCTTCTTCCACCACCCAATCAAAACGAATATCAGGCACAGCGCCAAGCGCATCCGTGAGGGCTGGCAGCGTATGAATGACATCTCCTAAAGACGAGGTCTTTATCAGCAACACCCTCATAATTCCCATTGCTTGATGACAGCAAGCACTCGTTCAGGCAATAGATCCCGCAGACATTTCAAATGAGTGAGCGGACAGTGCCGCTGAAAACAGGGACTGCAAGGTAATTGCAAAGATAGAATAGTTGCCTTAGAGCTTAACGGGGGTGTAAAGCCTGGGTCTGAAGAGCCATAAATGGCCACCAAATTTCGGTTGAGTGCGGCAGCCATATGCATCAGTCCAGAGTCATTGCTGACCACCCCATCGGTAAGGGAAAGCAAATCCACGGCTTCAGCCAGGCTAGTTTTTCCGGTAAGGTCTACACTGTCACTTTGAGAGGCAATCCAGTGCCCCATAGAAGTATCTTTATGAGAACCAAAAATCCATACGGTCCAACCAGTCTTATTTAGCGTCTTGGCAATCTGCAAAAAATACTCCGCTGGCCAACACTTGGCCGGACCATATTCCGCACCGGGACAAAGTCCCAGTAATGGTTTGCGGGGCCGCTCTAGGCCGTGACGGCGCAGCGCCATGGCTACCTGATCGGGTTGAACGCACAGCGCAGGGCTCATGACCGGCGCTGGTAACACAGCATCATGTTCTAAACCCAGGGCAACAAAACGTTGTACCATCATGGTCAAACGGGTTTTATCTAAGACCCGCAGATCGTTTACTAAACCCCAACGACATTCGCCGAGAAAACCCGTGCGCCTAGGAATCTTGGCCCAAAAGGGCAGCAGCGCCGATTTAAAAGAATTAGGCAATAAAATAGCTTGTTGATAGCCATGGAATTGTAAGCTTTTTGCAAGACGGTAGCGGCTGCCTAGCGCTAATTGTCCATGTTTGAGGGGCAGGGGGATAGCCCGATTGACTTCCGGCATCCGCTGGAGCAGCGCCTCGCTCCAGGCTGGCGCCGCCACATCGATGGACGCTTCAGGACGGTATTGCTTGAGGGTTTTTAATAAACTTTGCGCCATCACCATATCACCCACCCAGGCAGGACCCATCACCAGGATACGTTCGGGATGGCCACTCGAATCATCAGCAGACATGAGCAATTTGAAAACAGCTTCTTACTTTATCTAAAAGGTTCCAAAAATACGTTTGCGCGGTCGGGTATCTTCCTCATCGTCTGATCTGGTGGGACTTGAGGGTTCTTCAGGTGCTGCCACTTCCGCCAACTTAGCTTGTATTTCTTGGCGCAAAGTCTGTAGGCGATTGTGTTCTGGCGCTAGTTCTAAACCCTGATCAACCAACGTTAAACTTTCTTCAAAAGCACCGTTCGCGTAACGCCGCTGAGCTTGGGACAGCAGCGAATTAATTCTTTCGCGTTGCTGCTGAACTGCTGCTTGCCGTAATTGGTTTTGCTGCTCCGCCTGTTCTGCTTGGCGCTGGCGGTTCAGTTCTGCCTGTTCTGCTTGGCGCTGGCGGTTCTGTTGCAAGGTTTGCAAGGTTTGTAATTCGCTGCGCAACGTCGCTAAACGGGGATGCTGTGGGTTAACCTGTGCGAGACGTTGTAAATGCCGCTGGGCCTGAGCGTCATCTTGACCGCTTAGGGCGGTCGCCGCCCAGTCTACGTATCTCGTGGCGATCTGTTCTAAGCCAGTTTGTGCCTCGGTATTATCAGGGTCTTCAGCGAGCACCTGGTTATAACAATTTAAGGCAGTTCCCCCTTGTCCTGTGGTCAGACGATTTGCTGACAAGTGAGCAGCGCACTCCTCTAATAGCTCAGCCAATCGGGTCTCAGAAGCTGCTTGTTGTGACTCCTCAATGAGTGTACTTAAGCGTTCTTTTAACGGATTGAGTGCGGAATGGGCCGAGTCCAGTTGTTCTAATTGCGCTAACAAACCTTCTGCTTGATTTTCAGCGCCACTGGCGATGGCCTGTTCAGTCAATGCGACATACTGATCCGCCAAGCTTTGCATGGCTTGGTGCGCCTGACTATTGTCAGGTTGACGGTGTAACACGGTTTGGTAGCAGGCCACAGCGCGAGCTACTTGTTCGGCACTGAGAGAATCAAATTCAGGATAACTTTGACACTCTTTTAGCGCCTCGGCGATTTCGTTCTGTTCGGAAATCTGTTGCTCTATCTGTTCCTGCAATAAAAGTAGGTCGGGTTGCTTCGGAACAAGCAATAACCCTTCTTTAGTAAGCGCTAAACTTTTCGTCGAATCTCCATTTTGCCAAGTCTGTTTGGCTTGCTGTAGCAGTTCATCAGCTTCTTGCCGACGCGCGAGGGCAGTTTGTACTTTATCCTGTAACGCCCGTAAATCTGGATGATCGGGAACCTGTTTTAAACCTTCGTCAATACTCAGCTGGGTTTGTTCGAGTTCGCCTTCTTGAAAGAGTTCTTTGGCTTGTTTTAGGAGACGTTTGGCTTCTTGCTGACGGCGTTCGGTCTCAGCGAGTTCGGCTTGCTGTTGTTGCCATTGGTTTTGTACGTCCTCCTGCAGGGCTAACAGGTCGGCCTGTTGGGGAAGAAGTTTGAGACCCTGCTCGATGGTTGCGAGACTTTCTTGGAGCTCGCCTTCTTGAAAGAATTCTTTGGCTTGTTTTAGGAGACGTTCGGCTTCTTGCTGACGGTGTTCGGTTTCAGCGAGTTCGGCTTGCTGTTGTTGCCATTGGTTTTGTACGTCCTCCTGCAGGGCTAACAGGTCGGCCTGTTGGGGAAGAAGTTTGAGACCCTGCTCGATGGTTGCGAGACTTTCTTGGAGTTTGCCATCTTGGTACTGTTTTTGAGCCTGTTGAAGCAACGCATTAGTTTCCTTCTGGCGGGCGAGGGCGCTGCCAATTTTGTCGCGCAAGGCTAGGATTTTTGGATGATCTGGCAGCCGCTGTTGGCCTCCATCGAGAAGCACTAGCGCCTCGACCAGAGAACCCTTTTGCTCAAGTTCCTGCGCTTGCCCTATCAACCGGTCGACTTCTTGTTCTTGGTTGATTTGCGCTTTAACCTCATCGCGTAACGCTAACAACTCAGGGTCATCTAGCACAAGCTGTAGACCTTTTTCAACGCTATTCAGGCTTTCCTCATAAGCGCGATCCTGGAACTGTTGTTGAGCTTGCTGCAGAAAATCAGCAGCTTTCTTTTGATTGGTCAGTTGTGTTTGGATCTTCTCGCCCAATTCAAGTAGTGCTGAGTTATCGGGCGCTGCTTCCAAGCCTTCTTGGATTTTGGCGAGGCTTTGTTGCAAGTCGCCCTGTTGTTGCAGTTGTTGAGCTTCTTGAAGCCGGGTTTTGGCCGTTTGCAGACTGACTACCGTTTCCTGCAAGGTCATCAGTTCTGGATAGTTTGGCGCAAGTTCCAAGCCTTCTTGGATTTTGGCGAGGCTTTGTTGCAAGTCGCCCTGTTGTTGCAGTTGTTGAGCTTCTTGAAGCCGGGTTTTGGCCGTTTCCAAGTTCACGATACGTCCCCGCAATGCCACAAGACGCGAATCTTCTGAAACAGATCCAAGACCAAAATCAATGAGTGCAAGACTTTCCGCCAAATTACCTTCCTCAAGGGTTTCTATGGCCAGCTCCTCATAACGTCCAGCAATGGGACTGCGGTCCTCCGCCGCTGCCGGAAGCGCTTGTAAATCGATGAAAGAGGAAAGCTGGTTTGACGAAAACGGGTCATTAATTGCAAAGTAGCCGCCCGCGCTTAGGATAAGCATAAGACCACCAATCAGCAAACCCCTTTGATAACTGATAAAGGGTTTTTTAAGAGGCGTTGTTGGTAAAGGTTGGGAGAGTTTAATGGTATGCTGCTGGGTTTCGAAGTCATTCAAAGCCGTGACAAATGCTTCTGCATTGGGAAAGCGATTGTCGGGCTCTTTAGCCAGTAGCTTGTCTAGAATAGACTGAAATTTTCCACACGCCGTAGGCAGTGTAGGAAGTGGTTCAGAGCAGTGTTTTATAGCCACACTGATGGGGCTGTCGGCCTGATAGGGTAACTCGCCCGTCAGCATCTGGTAAAACACAACACCCATACTATAGAGATCGGAACGGGCATCGATGTTTTTTCCAGAAACCCGCTCTGGACTCATATAAGAAGGGCTGCCCACAGTAAGCCCAGGGGCCGTGAGGTGAACATTGTCGTCGATAAAGCGGGCGATACCAAAATCTGTCAAAACTGGTCTGCCATCTCTTCGGAACAAGATATTGTGGGGTTTAATATCCCGGTGAAGAACCCCTTGACTATGGGCGTAACCTAAGGCTTCAGCAATAGTTTTAATAATTTGGACAGCGTGTTCGTTGGATAGCCCTTCACGGATCTTTTGTTCCAAGGTGCTCCCTGGCAAATATTCCATGGAGAGATAATAAAGATGGTGATAGGTGCCAAAGTCAAACACCGTAACGATTTGCGGATGATCCAGCTGAGCGACAATTTGACCTTCCTTGAGAAACCGCTCTGCAAAGTTTTTATCACTCGTCAACGCCGGCGCCATGACCTTTAGGGCTACCCGACGCCGTAACGATTCCTGTATAGCGAGATAAACGGTAGCCATACCCCCTTTACCGACCTCGTTTTCGATCGAGTAACCGGGGATCGTTATGGCCGTTTCAGTCTCATCAAGCATAGCGGTTTGGTATGGTAATCAGTATTAAAAACGCCCGTTTTTAAAGCCCCCAACGCATCCCAGCAAAGCGCTAATAGTTTTAACTTATTCTACCCATAAGTATATCAGTATCACAGGTCTGGTATAGACTGCTTAGTGATTTTTAAAAAACTGGGTCATGAATATAAAAATAAATAAAAACAATTATTTGTGTTATTTTAGTAGGATATTGAGAGATATATCCAGCGCCATATTCTAGCGCTAAAAATGGGCAAGTGCCTCATTTAACGATCGGTGAAAGGGTATTTGTTGTTTTGTGAATATTTCACAACTTTTTGTATTGACAAGACAACCCAGTGTTCCTAAGCTTTGCAGGGGGTCGTTAGCCTACCATGGGTTTTGTTGTTAAGTATTTGAATTCGAATGAAATTATTTAAAAAACAACCCTTTGTGGCTGACGCATAACAAGCGCATTACTTAAAGAGGCAGAGCTATCGTGAAAAACACGTCTTTATCCGTTTCATCCATGTGTTTGACGGCTCTACTATTGCCGAGTGCAGCAAGTGCGTTAAACATTAGAGGGGTCGAAGTCGGTATCCAACCTCGGCTTGAAGCAGGGGTGCTTCAATATGAATACCAACAGGATGCTATCACAGGAACGTTGCTTACCAGCTTTGAAACAATTGGGTCTACCTTTTTACAGGAAAAGTTTCGTTTTAAGGATACGTTGCCCTTTGCGGGTGCTGGTTTGACGGTATTTGCGGATCGCTTCTTTCTCGATATCAGCGGTTTAACAACTATTTCCGAAGGCGAAGATGGAGACACCATCACCTTTTCCCAGTTTCAAGAGTTTCCAACAACAGACCTTTTTTCCACTGGTTCACTGGGTGCGCAACCTGCTGTTAACGCTGATTTTGAGCGGGACGAATATGCTATTTCATTAGGTTATGGGGTAACAGAGCAATTGGCGGTTTTTGCCGGTTACAAATGGGCAAGAACTGACTTTGAGACTCAAGGAAGAGGTCCTACGTCTGCTGTGTTCACGATTGGTGGTATTCCTCAGTTTGATCGCGTTACTGTAGAGGGTTTTGTTGAGCAAGAGGCTGATTTCGATTTCGAGTATGATGGACCTTTTGTCGGGATAAATTATGGTTTGGAGGTCAATGCAGGTTTTCTAGAAGGAACCCTGTCTTTTAACTTTGCCGCCGCATTTTTGGACGGTGAGTCAAAAGTAAAAGCTCAAAGTTCAGTCTTCGCGTTTGCTGGCCTTGAAGATACACCCTTAGATGAAGCCCAGGTTGCCGTTGAGAGCGAAGGAGAGACGGTAGGCTTAACCTTTGGCGTAGGATGGCGCGGTTTTACACCGATAGAAAACCTAACCTATGCTGTGAACATCAGCGGCTACAAATATGAGTTCGATGCCGACAATCAAGGTGGGGCATTAGAAAATCCCGATGTGGATGAATCGGCTTTAGCTTTTAAGGTGGGTTTGGGCTATGCCTTCTAAGGATAAGTTAAGCTTACTGATATGCCCTTAGATAACATCGGTTTGTCCTATTAAATTTGTTTTGGAAAGAAGATCATATTGATAAGTAGCCAGTGTCAATTTAAAATCCTGCTGCAAATCTTCTTTCCAAGACAGTTATTTGGGGACACCAAAAAATCGGTTATAAGCCGATTTTTTGCTTTAAAGCCCTATAACGCCCCAAATAACCTGCCGCCGAGGAGCGCTAGCGACAATGGCGGTCAGGTTGATTTGGTTGTTAGGTGCGATTTCACAATTCTGACTCATCAATGCCTGCAACCCTCATCAGATGTCGTTGCAGACCTGTTTTTAATGGCGTATTTCCATGCACAGGCACAGAAATACGGGTTATATGTCCTGATTTTGAGTAGATATGATGGCTTCCATTAATGCGTTTTAACTCCCAGGCTTTTGCTTCCAAAAGACGGCAGAAACGTTTTCCACTGATCGCTTTCAAACAGCGATCTCCATTATCTTGTCCTTTGGTGATAATTTTATATCTTGAACATCCACCGATAAGCATCCTTCGACCGCCTCATAGATATTGCTTAGCAACTCTTCAACGGTTTCTCCCTGGGTCGCACAGCCCGGTATCGCAGGAACTTCTGCCCAATAGCCCCCTTCTTCTGCTTCGTGAACGACTATTTTAAGTTTCATAAGGTCTATCTCATGTTGAAAGCTCATAGCGCTGGTATTCAGGTGCTGTGCAAATGGTCGGCTGCAGCGACTTATTCGTCATCAGCGCCTCTGATAGAGTTGTACTCTGCGGTAGCGTCGTCATCAATATCAATGCGCCCACTTCCGTATAGATGACGATTAGTACCAGAGGACTTAACACCGGATATCCAATATTCATCACCGGATTCTACATAAAAATAATTACCCCCCGACACGCCTCCACCGACCATACGCTGAAAGAACTTGTTTTGATAGTAGATAGTACATTCAGTTTTAGAGAAGGTAACCTATTCGAGCGGGACCGTTATCTGAATAACCGGACTTTTGTCCGATATACATAAGTCGACATTTCTGGCCGCGAGACAACTGAGACATAGTTTTGTCACCTAACAAAAAGGTATCTATAGCATTTGAAGAGGCACTTAAGACATAATAGGGCATAGTGAAAACGCA
>CAZGON010000003.1:0-47095 GCA_964527085.1 uncultured Candidatus Competibacteraceae bacterium | reverse complement strand
GGTTTGCCGACGTCTCGCAACGCATATTCGGCTACCATATTATTCCGATCTTTACACAAAATAAGTCCAATGGATGGATTATCAGAGGCTGTCTTTACTTGTTCATCCACGACCGTGAGATAAAAATTCAGCTTACCTGCATATTCAGGACGGAAAGGTCCGCTCTTCAACTCGATGACCATATAGCAATGCAGCTTTAGATGATAGAAAAGCAAATCAATATAGAAATCGTCGCCGCCGACCTCCAAATGGTATTGCTTGCCGACGAAAGCAAATCCTTTACCTAACTCCAGCATAAACCGGACTATATGATCTACAAGCGCCTGCTCTACTTCCCGCTCATGCGCTTTTTCGCCCAAATTGAGAAAATCGAAAACATACGGATCTTTTAACGTATCCCGGGCCAGATCAAAATCCGGGACTGGTAACCGCTCAGAAAAATTATCAATCGCTAATTTCCCAGCTTGGCGTTCATAGAGTCGGTTTTCGATCTGCAAACCTAGGACATTACAAGACCAGTTGTTATCCAGGGTGTTTCGGACATACCAAAGGGCTTTGTCTGGGTTTTTGATTTTTTCTATTATCAAAGCGTTATGCCCCCAAGGAATTTGTGCCACAAGTTGCGGCACAAATTCCTCCTGGTTCCTATAAAAGCCATACCATTGCTTGATTCGATAAAGGTTTCGCCGAGAAAACCCCTTCATGCCGCTGAGTTCTCGGGTTAGGTCTTGGGCGATCTGGTCGATTATAGCGTCACCCCAACCGCTTGCTTGCTGTTTCTCAGTGATGAGTTGGCCAAGCTCCCAGTAAAGCGCCATCAGTTGAGTATTGACCGAACGTGCTGCCTTGATTTGAGCAGCTTGCACTTTCTGCTTTAGAGAAACGATAAAGTTCTGATAATCGGGGGTTTTGATGAGATTGTCAGTCATGAGGCGTTTTTAGCGTAAATTCGCTACGTTAGCAAGCCAAGAAGTATTCAGCTAGCAGCTCATTATCCATTGTAGTAGGCCACAAAAACCACAGATAACGCTCTGCTCTACAATTAGCCTTCTTTAAAACACTGCCAAATATTGGCTAAGCTGGACGCGGCGCCCGCTGCCACCTTAAAGTCAACAAATGACGAGACTATTGTTGGTTCTGGATTGATCTCCACGGTGGGAACACCCATGCGCTTGGCTTCCAGCACTGGTCCGGCGATATAGGGAAAAACGCTGGTGGTGCCGATGCTAAAAACCAAATCAAAGCCCATTTCTAACTGCGTCGATAACTGTTCCACTGCCTTTTCTGGCAGCATTTCACCAAACAATACGACCCGAGGACGCAACAGCGCAGCACAGCGAGGACAAGAGGGTGGGATATCCAGATCATCATAATGGGGTACTGCCATATCGTGGTCACAGGCAGTACAGTGTAAATCGTGAATATCCCCATGGATTTCAATGAGGTTACGGCTACCCGCTTGGCGGTGAAAACCATCCACATTTTGCGTCAATACGCAGACATCCTCGAAACAATCCTGTAGATTTGCAATAATCCGATGGGCATCATTGTAGCTCGCTTCTCGGCAAGCGTATTCGATTTGATGGATATATTTCCAGGTGATATGAGGCGCTTCAGCTAACATTTGACCTGAAAGCGCAATCTCAATGGGTATATTTTCCTCGGTGAGCTGTTCATTATACAGTCCACCGATACCCCGATAGGTGGGCAACCCTGAGTCGGCAGAAATGCCTGCGCCCGTGATAAACAACAATCGGCGAGCTTGATGCATGACAGCGACGATACGTTCAATGGTTTCATGGTTTGGATTGAACATGGGCAAGGACTCTCTTTGTTCAATACGGCAAGGAAGCATTTACTCACTGCACAGTTTATATCACCAAGGATAAGATTACTTCCGGTTACACCACCAAACTGTACTGAGTTTTCCTTAAATTCAGAGCGATTTATGAACATATTGATGATTTCTGACGTGTATTTTCCTCGCATCAACGGAGTATCCACGTCAATCATCACCTTTCGCCAAGAATTGCTGCGTTTAGGTCACCAAGTGATGCTGGTGGCGCCTGATTATGGGCAATGCAGCGCAGATGAACAACATATTCTCCGTATTCCTGCTCGCCAACTACCCTTTGATCCCGAAGATCGCATTATGCTGGCCAAGAATATTTTTAAACAACGCATGGCGCTAAGGCGGCAAAGGTTTGATATTGTGCATATTCAAACCCCGTTTATCGCTCATTACGTGGGGGTCAAATTGGCTAAAGAATTGCGAATACCACGCATTGAAACTTATCACACCTTTTTTGAGGAATACTTCGCCCACTATATTCCGCTGTTACCGAATCGCCTTTTGCGTGGCGCGGCCCGTTTGTTTTCGCGCCGTCAATGTAATAACTTGGACGGTCTTATTGTCCCGTCCCAGGCCATGTATGAGGTGCTGCAAGAGTACCGTGTAAAAACCCCCATGCGGATTATTCCCACCGGTATCAATCCCCATCAATTTCGCAATGGCAAGGGTCTTACCTTTCGAGTGCGCCACGGAATTTCTCCAACCCGCCCTACCTTGGTTCATGTGGGCAGAGTCGCGTTTGAAAAAAATATCGATTTTTTGTTATACATGGTTGAAAAGCTTAAACAGCGCTTTTCAGACATTTTGCTCATTATTGCCGGAGAAGGACCTGCCTTGCCTCATCTGCGGCAATTGGGAAAGCAGCTTGGCATCAGCGCTAATCTTCTTTTTGTGGGTTACTTACCCCGTGAAACTACCTTAGCGGACTGCTATCAAGCCGGCGATGTTTTCGTTTTTGCTTCGCGGACCGAAACCCAAGGGTTGGTTTTGCTGGAAGCAATGAGTCTTGGCGTACCCGTGGTGTCCACGGCCGTCATGGGTACCAAAAGCCTTTTGAACGCTGACTGCGGCGCTTTAGTAGCGGAGGAAAACGTGGCAGATTTTGCTGCAAAAGTGACCCAAATATTAGAGAATTTTTCTTTGCGCCAAAAATTAGCCAAGGCCGGTAAGACTTACGCTCGGCATTGGGGCACTGAAAAGCCTGCCCAGCAGTTACTCGCTTTTTATCGGGATTTGCTTAACGGCAACACCGATTGCTGTGCAAAAGCCTCATAAGATAAGGCTTGTTACTATAACTTAACATCATAACAAAGCACCCCACTTCGGCTGGTGGCATTTGAACCTAGGAGATTTACGTCATGAAGACCCTGTTGAAACTATTGGGCTGGGGAATCGGTGTTGTTCTCCTGGTGGTTCTCGTCATAGCGCTGATACTTCCCTGGCTATTCGATGCCAACGATTTTAAGGATGAAATTACTGCCCAGGTGGAACAGAAAACAGGCATTAAACTCACCATCGGGGGTGCTATTGAATTTTCATTGTTACCTTGGCTAGGGATGCAACTAGAGGCTGTGCAATTGGGTAATGCGCCAGGCTATAGCCAAGAAATCTTTGCCCAGGCGGAACAAATAACGATGCAAGTTAAATTGTTGCCGTTGCTACAGAGGGAGATAGAACTTGACACCATTACGGTTCAAGGACTGCGACTCAACCTAGAGGTTAACCAAGCCGGACAGGGAAATTGGCAAGCACTGATGGCTCGCCAGGTGGAACAGCCCGCCCCCCAAACAGAACCCTCAGAGTCGTCGCAAGATTTATCGTTAAACCAATTGAGTATTAATGGCCTAGACATTCGTGACGCCCAAATTCTCTGGGATGACCGCGCCACCGGGCAACGTTACCGCATTAAAGATTTTGCTTTAGAAACAAGCGCCATCCAGTTGGGGCAACCGTTTACGGTGGACAGCCAACTGCAACTGACCACAGCTAATCCTCCTCTAGCGGCAGCCTTAGTACTGACTGGGGAAGTCAATTTCGCACCCGATACCCAAATCTTATCTATCAAAGATCTTAAACTAGACACCGACATCCAGGCAGAACAACCGATTATGGCTGCCGTTCTAGGGCTAAGTACCACTAATGCGACACTGAACATCGCTAATCAAGCTTTGTTAATACAAGGTTTAAAGCTTGCGGTCAGTGACCTAAAAGCCCCTGGCACTGGCCTCAGTGGCGGCGAGGTCGTGCTACAAGGTGTGCTCGAGGGCGATGGCAACATCTATCGGATGAGCACCTTAAAACTCACCGGAAACCTACAAGGCGACGGGCTGCCCGGGGGCAATTTCGACCTTGACCTTACCGCCAATGCCCAGTTCAATATTGCAAAAGAGACCCTCGCCGTCGAGAAGCTGCAAATCAGTACCTTGGGTTTACAGTTGGCGGGTCGTCTTATCGGTCAGAACCTTATGGCTCAACCGCAATTCCGTGGCGCTCTGCAGATAGATCCGTTTAACCCGCGCCAATTGCTAACCCGGTTGGGTCAATCGGCGCCTGACACAGCCGATGCCAATGCCCTCACGAAAGGCGTCATGACGACTCAGTTTACCGCGTCTCCTAGTAGTGTGGCCCTCGACCCCATCAAAGTGCAGTTGGACAATAGCCAGTTAACGGGCAATCTCAATGTCCCCGATCTACAAGGACCAACCATCCGTTTTGATTTAGAGGTCGACAACCTTAATCTTGATCGCTATCTTCCTCCGCCTACTGAGGAAACAGCACCAGCCAATTCCCCGCCTTCTTCCCCTGCCACTGAAACAGTTTCCCTGGAACCCCTGCGCCAACTGGATGTTGACGGGGAGTTGCGCATCGGTCAGCTGACGGCGGCTAAGCTAAAGACCCGCGATATTCGTGTGCCCGTCAAAGCCAAACAAGGCATCCTCACCTTGCAACCAGTGACCGCAAAACTCTATCAAGGCGCCTTGCAAAGCGGTATTACCCTCGATGCCACCGGCCAACAACCGCGCATGGCGTTAGATAACGTTTTGACGGGGATTCAAGCCGGACCGTTACTCAAGGATTTGATGGGTGAAGATCGCCTGATGGGCACTGCCCAATTGAATACCCAACTTAGTTGGCAAGGCGTCGATGCAGCGGCTATAAAACGCAGTCTTAACGGAGTAACCCGTTTTACCTTTCGTAATGGCGCTGTAAAAGGCGTCAATCTTGGCCGCTTGATCCGGCAAGCTAAAGCCGCTCTGGCAGGTCAATCCCTTCCGCCTGAACAGCAAGCCACAGCGCAAACAGATTTTTCCGAACTCAGCGGTAGCGTACAATTTACTAATGGTCTAGCCAAAAACGATGATCTATTAGCTAAATCTCCTTTGCTGCGCATCAGGGGACAAGGGGCAGCTAATCTGGTTCAAGAGGAAGTCGACTATCAGCTTGTCACAACGGTGGTCGGTACGGCTCAAGGACAAGGCGGAGAAGACCTATCGGAGTTAAGGGGGGTTCCCATACCGATCAAGGTGACAGGTCCTCTAGCAGAACCACGCTATGCGCTAGATATCGCAGGATTACTTAAAGCTCGCACAGAGACCCTGGTCAAAGAACAACAGGATGAACTCAAACAGGAAGCGCAAGGTTTACTGCAGAAACAGATGAAAAAGCTTCAAGCACCGGGTGGTGCGCAAGGTAAACAAACAGACGAGCAAAATCTGGAAGATAAAGCAAGGGACGCCTTAAAAAAGCTTTTTTGAAAAATTCCTTGCCATGAACATGGCAGATTAAAATCATTGGCATAGACTTTTTACTGGCAACTCGTGCCAAGCTTAACTTTAATCAACTGACGATACGCTGAAAGTTCATTCAGCATTTCTTGAAAAGTAGTATTTTACCAGCCCAGCTCACCTCCCATCTATCCAGACTTTGCAAATACTCACATATGCAGATCATCAAGAAACTCTGATGCAGGATCGACACTCGTCACCAGTAACTGGTCTCGCGCTCGGGTACAGGCCACGTACAATAGGTGGCGTTCCGTGTTATAAACTTCTTCTAAATCCGCATCATCGGCTACTGTCTCAATCCGTTCTTGTAATGGAATGACCTCATCGTCACAGGCCATCACCACAATCGCACGAAATTCTAAACCTTTGGCAAGGTGCATGGTGCTGATGGAAACATATCCGCTGACTGTTTCTAGGTTCTCGTCGAGTACTTTGTACAGCAGGCCAGCAGCTTCCACCGCTGAGCATGCCCGCTCCAACTCCATAGCGGAGCGAACGAAGACGCCCATTTCATGGGATAGCACACCTTCATTACTTCGATCTGACAACCATGTGCCGACAGCTTTGCATTCTTCTTCAACACTATCCAAAACCTGTATGGTGGGAATTGGCCCATTGAATACTGACACAGTGCCACGCCGCTCTTCAGTATTGCCATCCACATCGGATACTTGTGGTCCCAGTAAGCGATCGGCGTGCATTCTAATTTGATGCGAGGTGCGGTAGTTGATATGCAGCGTGCGGGAACGACCCCGGATATCCACACCCAGCACTGTCCAGGAGAACGGTTGCTGGAAGATCCGTTGACCCAAATCGCCAGCAAAAAACAGGCTATTTGGCCGTTGGTTTCCCAGTGCTGCCAGAAACCGTAACTGGGCAACGCTGATATCCTGGGCTTCGTCCACGACAATAAAGTCAAAGATGGGATGTTTTAAACCGGCAAGCTGCCCAGCCAACCGGTTAAATAATCCAGGAAAGGTGACCAGTCCACGGTTTTCCAGGTGCAAGCGGACGCGATCAAAGATCGACCAAAGCAAGGCACGCTGTTGCTCGGGCAAACGGGTTTTTCGGCCCAACCGCCTAACATCGCGATAGGCTTCCCAGGTCTGTAACTGCCAGGCATCGACAATTTCTTCCCATTCAGTCAGCAAAAAACGCAAACTAAACTTATGCCCGTCGATTTCTTTCGCTGCTTCCGCGAGCAAGTGCTGGATCGTGTCCTGGGATGCAATGTTTGGATGTCCGAAGTGTGACTCATACAACCGCTGCCCAATCCTGTTGATAGAGTGCACTTCCAGCCGTTCACCCAGTCGCGGTTGGTTGCTGATCAAGCGCGCCAGTTTTGTTTGCAAAGCATGGGCAAGGGTGTCAGAGAAGGTGGTGAGCAGAACCCGCGCATCGGGATGGCGGCGGGCTAGAAATACCGCTCGGTGCAATGCAACAATGGTTTTTCCGGTACCCGCGGATCCCGATACCCGAGCGGGGCCGTTGTAGTCTTTCTCGACGATCTGTCCCTGGGCAGGATGCAGAAAGATTGTCCACTTCTCCCAAGGGTAATCCAGCGCCCGCGCCAGTTCGTCGATGTCTGTAACCACCCGGAACCGTCGTTGTGCGTCTGGGTGCTCAAAGGGATCAATATCCAGCGCCTGGGGTAATGCAAACTGCGGTTGACCACCGGTGGCTAATTCAAGCAGCGCCTCGGCCGCCTCACTGGGTAAATGGTCGACCAGTTCGAGCAGATTATCTTCGTTCGCCTGGCGCACATCATCCAGCCACTCTACGGGTACCCCATATCCAAGCAGTTCTTCGTCAGACACACCGGAAAACAGAACCGGCTTCACGGATGCTGGCTGCTCACCCTCGACGTACTTCGGAACAATAACCTCCTTGATCGTCTCCCGTATCTCCACGAGCTGTGCGGCGCCGGTTTTAGGGTGGGTTTCCAGTTTGCGCTGCTCAGCCCATCGGTACGCCTTATCGTGATGGTCCACGTAGCATAACAATAAACTTTCTGCGGTGCGGTGAACAATCAGCCGAATATCACAGCTGACGCGAACAGACCAGAAATTGGGATCCCGCGCCGCATTCAATTTGTGAAACTGCATACCGGGATTGGCCGGGTTCAGTTGCAGGTCGAAGGCCGTCATCTTGATGGCCTTTTGTTCCTCGCCGGTAAGTTTGGCGAGGCTATCGGTAAAGGTGACGGCGATACGAAATTCCATCAACCCACCCGAAACACCTTCATGACTTCATCGCCCAGGTAATTGATGACCTTGACGGCTATCCGTCCCGATTTCGGTTTAGGGAACGGGCGCGAGGTATCGCTGTGAAGAGTCTCCCAAGCGTCTTCATTGATCTCGGCCTTCAAGGTGGTCTTGAGGGCTTTGTAAGGGTCGTTAGCGCCGAGAAAGTAGGCATGGCGCACGAAAAAACCCTCTTCGTTGTAGTCCGTATCGATAAACCAGCAGGCGATACCCTCGGCACCATCGGAGCGCACTTCCCCCGTATTAGGATGGAAAACATCAACACCATTGATTTTGACCTGTATCTGCCCATCCTCGGCAGCGAGGATATCCATATCCGGCTCGCCAAAGATTACAAACAGATTGCCCTTACCCGTGTTCTTGAGATCATCTGCCATATGTAAGTCGGCATTCATGCGTGCCTTGAGCACGGGAATCCGACCGACCTTGTCGAACTCCGACGAGTGAGCGTCGTAGTTAAACGCACAGGCGATGAGCACGTCGAAATCAGCATCGCCGGCTTCGCGGGCTGCAGCCACCAGGTCAGGTCGGGAAACCGTGCCAAACTCCGGGCCGATAAAGATCGCGGCGCGTTCCTCCTCACCCGATTCCTCATGGCCTTTGAAATAGCGCCCTTCAGCGCAGATCAGATTACCCGGCCAGGGCTTAAGGGATGTGAAGGTTATTTTGTCTTCCTTATGGGCTTGCTGAACGCCAGCGGTTTTGAGATTTTCGAGAATCATCTGCACGAAATCCCGTTCTTCGCTATAGCCTCCATGGCCGTCGGCGACACTGTCGATGAGTTCGTCGTTTTCATCGACGCCCAACACCCGATGGGGCGACAGGCTCTCGACGGTGAAAGGACCGGCCACCCGCACGATGTTCTTGTCTTCGTAGGGTTTATCGTAGAGGTACTCGTAGTCGGCTTTAGCCGCGATTGAAGCATTGGTCTCTTTCTGTCGGGATATACGCTGTTCCCACCAATCGGGATGCAGTTTTTTTGCAGGTGCAGACCATTCTGGGTTGGCTTCTCGCGGGATTTCCCATTCCTGCCACTGCTGGCCTAGGGCTTTGTTTAGCCCTTCGCGTAAGGGTTCGAGGGTCTGCTGATATTTATCCCAGATGACGTCGATTTCGGCGTTATTGGCGATGGATTTCAGGGTAATATGGGGCACCCGCTCATAGACAAAACCATGGCGGATGTCGTGGCGCGTCTGTGAAGTGGAGGGTGCTGTACGTGTGATCTCAGCCTCTTTCTGCTGCCCTTCTGGGCTATCGGCCAACAAATAATAAGGGTAGTGTGCGCCCATGATGCGGGCGCGTGCGAGGGCAAGCGCAACGCGGGATGTGTCGATGGTGATCCACCGGCGACCCCATTGTTCGGCGACGTAGGCGGTAGTGCCGGAGCCGCAGGTGGGGTCGAGGACGAGGTCGCCGGGGTCGGTAGCCATTAGCAGACAGCGCTTTACCGCTTCTGTAGCAGTTTGCACAACGTAAATCTTTGGATCGGTTCGGCTTTGTACACCTCCCACGTCTAACCAAACATTAGTGCGTGGATAGATTGCGAAGTCATCCAAAAAGCGAACATAACGTATAGATTTACCTTCATGAATAATACGTTCTGCTTTTACAACTCTGCTAAGTCCTACAACAGTAGTTTTCCAGTGGAGACCATTAGATGGTGTCCACTCGTTAGACCTAAATCTAAATATCTGATCTGAATTTGGCGATGCGCCTTGCGACGTCAGCTGATCTGACGTCGCAAGGCGCATCGGTTCCACGGCATAATTTTTTAAAGCTCGAATGGAAGATGCTGGTTTATACTTAGACGCTCCTTCTTCACCCGCTTCTTTAGTCTGAAATAGTGGTCGATATTTTAAAGCAGGAAGCGATTTCGAGTACCAAACCAGATAATCACAAACAGAAGAAAGAAAGTTTCCCGAGAAACCTGTTGTCTTCGCGTAGGCAATCAATGCAACCAAGTTATCCTCTCCAAAAACCTCATCCATAAGCAGTCTCACGCGGCCGACATTCTCATCCCCAATCTGCACAAAGATCGATCCACTATCCGCCAACAAATCCCGCGCTACAGTTAGCCTATCCCGCAGATAGGTCAAATAAGAATGAATCCCATCACGCCAAGTATCCCGAAACGCCTTCACTTGCTCCGGTTCGCGGGTAATGTGGTCAGCATTACCGTCCTTCACATCGCGGCTGGTGGTAGACCACTGAAAATTTGAGTTGAATTTAATACCATAGGGTGGATCAAGATAAATACATTGCACCTTGCCGCGCAGTCCTTCACGCTCCGCCAAGGAAGCCCGCCTTCTTCGTCGCGGCTCGGTTTTTCCCGATAGCAATGATGGGCCTCGTCGTTGAGCACCAGGATATTCTTCATACCCATCAGTTCGGGCATAAGCCTTTGCAACATCTGGCCTTCCGTTTCCAATGTATTAAGCCCCTCACCGCGGCCCTGGAGCAGCGAACGACCACCCTTAGAAAGCGCCATCCGCTCCCGCAGTTTAAAAGCATGATAATTAGTGATGACTATTTTGGCGCGATCCAAGTCAATCAGCATATCGCTGGGAACCAGTTCACGGCTCTGGTAGTAGCTGTCCGGATCGTTGGGTTGCAATACGCGCAGGCGGTCACGGATGGTTAAGCCAGGGGCGATGATCAAAAAGCCGCGGGTGAAGCGCTTGCTCTGGGGTCTGCGCACGGCATTGATGGTCTGCCAGGCGATAAGCATTGCCATGACCGTGGTTTTGCCAGCGCCGGTGGCCAATTTAAGCGCCAACCGCACCAAATTTGGATTAGCATCAAGGTTAGCATTGGCTAGATGTTCCAGGTAATTCTTACCTAGGTTGCCCGTGTGAGGCGCGACTTCGGTCAACCAGATGACGGTCTCAACGGCTTCCACCTGACAAAAGAAGGGTCGGATACCGCTGAATTCATGGTGACGCCAGTGCTGCAGCAGACGCGCCGTTTCTGGGGTGACCCGCCACTGGTTTGAATTGGGCAAATTACGCCACCGGTCTACTTGCTGGCGAACGCCAGTGATGATGGCGGTATGGTCATACTGCTGATCCTGCGTCGATAAGCCTTTGCCTTCGTCGAAAACCAGCGCTTGCTGATGGGCCGTTTCTTTGCGCTTTTTAGGCTTCGGAATCGGCGTGATGAACTCTGCCGGACGCCGCGTTTCAATGATCCGTTGTGTCGGCTGACCACTATCGTCTAGTTCCCAATGCCGTGACGGGCACTCATAAGGCGAGTTTAGAATGGGTCTTGCAAAAAATTGATCATCCATAGTTGCTCGTTTCCTGATAGGCGCCATGACAAGGTCAATGGAATTGGCGTCGCCAGTATTTCTCAAGCTTAATCAATTTATAGTGCAGTTTCACCCATTTTGGGTCTTGTCTTCATCCACGCGTTTACTTTTATAATCTTTAGCCGAAGAAAACTCAAACATCTTTAGTGTTTGAGATGAATTCGGCTAAAGATTATAAAAATCGAGGGACTAATACCATTTAGAATCTAGTTTGCATGTGCCGTATTACAGGAGTTTGCTCGCGAAATCCCATGTTAAAAATGCAAACCTTTATCGATTTGGTATAAGCCAAGGAGGCAACTATGGCAAGGACCAAACAGCTTGCACAGTGCTTGTATTGTGGAGAGGCATTTATACCCAAAGGCCACTGGCAGCAGGTGTGCTATCCCTGCTACAAAGGCTATAAGACTGGCCAAACACCACCACCCTGGCAAACCATCGCACAGCAGCAAGCATGGATTAACTTGCTAGCCAGAGAACTGGCGGAAACGCGCCAGCATTTAAGCGATTTTCAAAACAACCTGCCAAGACTCTTACAACTCTGCCACCCTGACCGCCATGGTGGCAGCCAAGCGGCAAATCATGTTACCCGCTGGCTATTGGAGCAACGCCAGCAGTTGAAGGGAAGCTAATTGTTATCTGTCTTTGCTGTGGTCCCGAGTGGTAAACGCAACAACCCACAGCATAGTGCCAATAAATACTAGGACGCTAATTATCAAGAGTATTTCATTCATAGATCACCTAATTTTTTCATGCGGCGATAGGCTGCTTGGTTCACTCGTATCACAGCCGCACCAATTAGAATTACTAACAGGCAACTCAAAGCTATCAGTAGCGTATCGGTCTTATCATAATTCTGCGCTATCCAAGCAATGAGAGATACATCTATTGCGACCAAAATAGCGTAGGTCACTTTCAACCAGCTTATTTCTTCTTTTAGTTCATCTTCTTGGGACATTTTAGTTTTTGCCAGATCACTAACTTTCTACCATGACTAACATAATTAGCGAATGTTAGCGCCTATGTTGGTATTATTGTTCTATTGATATTATCAATGATTTAGCAATAGCGATGCCATTTAAGAAAGGACAAAGCGGCAATCCCACCGGGCGACCTAAAGGCGTCCCTGACCGGCGTGGTGAGTTTCGACGAAGCTTGAGGCAAGGGCTAATGAAATTCTTGATGCTGCCATAAATCGCGCTATTGATGGCGACTCCTTAGCCCTAAAGTTAGTCATGGAACGCCTGATACCCACCTTAAAACCTGAAACCACTCCCTTAAGCCTGGATTTAGGCAAAGACCAAGAAAAGTTGGAACGGGTAGCGTTAAACGCGCTAGTGCAAGTACTAGCGGCTGGCGACTTAGCCCCAGAGCGCTTGCCCCAGTTGATAGCAGTCATCGAAGCCCTGGGTAAGATGCGAAATACTGCTAATGACCGTGAAAAGTTCGCATGGCTTAACCTGATATGAGCCTAGTCTAAAAAGCGGTAAGTATTGCCTTACCTTATTTTTCTGTCATTCTTAAGTTATATGAGATGCGTGGCTTCCGTCAGTTAGCCTCTACATTGCCTCTACATGAAAAGAACACTTGCAACACGTTTTCAGTAAGTCTTTAATTTTATGGAGCTGGCGAGAGGAATCGAACCCCCGACCGACTGATTACAAATCAGTTGCTCTACCGACTGAGCTACGCCAGCATACTGGAAGAATTTGAAGTGAAGATGTATTTCAAGGTGCAAGTATAGCTTCCATCCTCAAATCAGGGAAGCCAAAATTATTTGGGCAACGACACTGTCTGATACTCTCCCGCTGCTACCAGTAATCCGTAGAATAGCAAATCTTTTTCCAAGCGGTAATAGCCTTGCAGGTAGGGCAAAAGCCGCTCGGCATCCCCTCCGGTCAATACTCGTTGAACTTTTCCTGTCAGCTGCGTTTCCATGCGCTGGCAAATCCCGTCGATGGTAGACGCAGCCGCATATAGCGTACCGCCCCAAACGCAGTCCTGGGTACTTGTTCCAAACACCATGCCTTGCCCCTGTTCGGCGGGCGGTATCTGGCGGGTGTTACCATATAAAGATCGTCGCATTAAATGTTGACCCGGAAAAATCACGCCACCCTGGTGTTGACCCGTTGCCGCCAGGGCATCGATGGTGATGGCGGTACCAGAATCGACAACACAACAAGGCGTCAACTGGCGGGCGTTCGCCCCCAACATAGCCACCCAGCGATCCACACCCATCTGTTCTGGCGCAGGATAAGCGTTGTGCACGCCAAAGGCGTAAGCTTGGGATTGAACGAGCTCAAGGTTGGTATGCCAAGTCTGGGTTATCCAGGCACTTAGGGCCTGTTCTAGCTCGCGTCCCGCTACACTGGCCATCACCACCCGCATAGGCCGCTCCAAATGCTTCCAAAGTTTTTCACCCAGTCGAGATCGGTCGATGCCAGCATGAAATAGATGATCTTGCTGGGTAATCTTTACACCATCCCAGGTGGCCCATTTGATGCGGGTATTGCCTGCATCCACCAACAGTATCATTGAGCGAACCTCAAACTGACCTCACCGGTGGTAAAACGCTCTAGCCCTGTTTCTGTTTCCACCAGCAGATAACCTGATTCATCGATGCCACGGCCAATACCAGTGAGGGTTTTATGGGGTAGTTTTAGGATAATAGGTTGCCCAAAGGTTAAATCCAGACGTTGCCAGGTATCGCGAAAGGCCTTAAAGCCCCAGCACTCAAACTGTTGGCAAGCGGTCACCAATTCATTTAACAACAGTCCGGCAAGCTGGTTACGGGAAAGAGGCGCCGCACCCAAAATACTGCGTAGATCAACCCACGCCTGATCGATAGCATGACCCGCTTGTGTTGACATGGCGACGTTGATACCGACACCCGCCACCACATGGCAAGGACCCGACGATTCGCCGCCGAATTCTAATAGAATACCCCCTAATTTACGCCGCTCCCACAGGATATCGTTGGGCCATTTAACGCCGAGGGATTGCACCCCTAAGCGCTCCAGCGCACGGGCTATGGCGACGCCAATCACCAAACTTAAGCCCATGAGACCCGGTGGACTGGCGGCAAAACGCCACAGTAGAGAAAAATAGAGATTAGCCGCAAAGGGAGACACCCACTGCCGTCCCCGTCGCCCTCGACCCGCGGATTGCGCTTCAGCGAAACAGGCCGAGCCGCTGGCGAGGCCATTATTGGCCCGCTGCATCAGGTAGGAGTTGGTGGAGTCTAAACAGGCATAGACTTCGATACCCGCAACCCGGTGACGCACCTCAGAGCTTAGCTGTAAAGCGATTTGCTGGCGATCCAGTAATTCTAGAGATTCTGCCAGGCGGTAACCCCGCCCTCGCACCGCATAGATCTGAATGCCTCGCTGTTGCAGCGCTTGGATGATCTTCCACACGGCAGCCCGGGTAACACCGCCAAACCGTTCGGCAAGTTCTTCTCCGGAGTGAAAAGCGCCGTCACTGAGGATAACTAACGCCTGGCGTTCCCGGGCTGGCAACATGCTACGCAACAAAACAATGCTGGTTAAAAGCGAACAGCAAACTCAGAGAATAACCGAAAAAAAGCTCACTAAAGCAAAAATAACCAGCGCGATGATGATCACTATAGGAAGATTTTGAAAGGTAAACATGGGCTAAATAGTCCCTAAGGTTAATTCGATGTGTTGTTTTTCTTACCATTACCTGGACGCGGTGGATGAGGTATACGAGGATCATCGTCGTCCATCAAAATACGATGAGCAGGCCCATCAAGATCGTCAAACTGACCGTTTTTGACCGCCCAAATAAATCCCCAAATGGCGATAATCATGATGATCACTGTCAGGGGAATCAATAAATATAAAATACCCATACTTTTAAACCTACAAGACTTACGCAAAAAGGACTTGCGGAGCTCGTGAAAGAGGTGTCGACGGCCCGGAAGGCCGTCGTCAAGCCGGCGAAGCAGGAAGTATTTACGGCGTCCTCTGGAACGAGCTGCATAAGTCCTGACCTACCTAGATCGAAGCCGTAAAGCATTAGCCACCACCAGCAACGAACTAAAGGACATGCCTAACGCCGCCATCCAGGGCGCCACGGCGCCCGTCGCTGCCAAGGGTAACGCCATCACATTATAACCGATTGCCCAGCCTATGTTCTGACGAATAATGGATAGGGTACGGTGCGCGGTGGTCACAGCCCCCACCACAGCGTCTAAATGGCCTGTTAAGAGCACCATGTCCGCAGTTGTTTGGGCGATAGCTGTACCACTGCCCATGGCCATGGAAACTTGCGCCGCGGCGAGCACCGGGGCATCGTTGACCCCATCACCCACTACGGCGACCACTGCACCCTGCGCCTGCAGCGCCTTGACACGCTGCAGCTTATCCGCCGGCAACAAACCTCCCTCGGCGTCAGCAATGCCGAGCTGTTTGGCCACAGCGCGTACCGTAGCCGGTTGATCACCGCTCAGCAAGCTGACCTGGATACCGAGGTTTTGCAGCGCGGTAGCCGTGGCTGGCGCATCAGGGCGCAGGGTATCGGCTAAGCTAAACCAAGCTAAAATCCCCTGGGCATCACCCAGGGCAATCCACGTTAAGGCAGTTTGTTGAGATTTCGGTGGCACTACGGAAGTGCCGCTCAGGGCTGCCACAAACTCTGCTTTTCCTAGCCGATAGCACATGCCGTCTATACAACCCTGCACCCCTTCACCGGGGTTATTCCGCACTTCGCGGACAGCAAACTTCTCGGCATTCGCTGCTGTCAATGCGCGCCCGATGGGATGTTCTGATCCTTGCTCTAAAGAAGCTGCCAATTTCAGACAATATTCTTGGTCCGCCTCGCGCTGAGTTGCCACAGTGACTAGCTGTAGACGACCCTGGGTGAGGGTACCGGTCTTGTCAAACACCACATGAGTCACTTTTGCCAGAGCTTCCAAAGCATTGCCGCGGGTCATCAAACATCCCTTGCGGGTCAGGCTTGCCAGCGCAGCGGTCACCGCCGCAGGGGTTGCCAAAGACAACGCGCAGGGACAGGTAACCACCAGCACCGCCAAGGTAACGGAAAATGCCTCACTCGGCGCATGTTGCCACCACCACCAAGCCACTATACTAGCTATAATCAGCAAAACGGCCACAAACCAACTAGCAACCTGATCAGCCAATTTAGCGATGCGGGGTTTTTCGCTTTGCGCCCGGTCTAACAAACGCATGATGGCCGACAATACGGTCTCGGCACCTACCTTTTCTACCCGCATGAGCAACGGGCTTTCCACATTGACAGAACCCCCTACCAAGCGATCCCCTTTGCCTTTGACCAGGGGCAGGCTCTCGCCGCTGAGTAAGGATTCATCCACGCTGCTATGGCCTGCTATGATCCAGCCGTCAGCGGGTACCGTATCCCCCGGACGAATCCGTACCTGATCCTCGGGCGCCAGTTCAGCCACGGCCACGATATCTTCAACGCCGTCAGGGCGCAGCCGAATGGCGGTAGCGGGTAAGCTAGTGATCTTTTCCTCGGCGAGTCTACCGGCGCGATGGCGGGCGCTCATTTCCAAAAAGCGGCTTCCCAATAATAAAAACGTAAACATGGTGACCGAATCGAAATAGACTTCCCCACTACCCTGCCCGGTGTTCCAAACGCTGGCGGCAAAAGCGCCGGCAATGGCTAACGCCACTGGCACATCCATACCGAGACCCAAATGACGCAGATCTCGCCAGGCCGCGCTAAAAAAAGGCCGTGCCGAAAAAGCGATCACGGGAATACTCAGCAGCAGGCTGACCCAGCGCAAAAACTGCCGTGAGCTGTCGTCCATCCCCTGATAATCACCCACATACAGCGCCACCGCCAACATCATCACCTGCATCCCACAAACCCCCGCCACCGCCAATCGCCGGAGAGCAACGGCGCGTTCCTTTTTTTGCAGGTATTCCTGACGTTGGGGATCAAAGGGATGGGCTTGATAGCCGATAGCGGCAATCGCCGCCAGCACATCGCTTAGCCGAATTTGACTCGCATCCCACTGCAGATGGGCCCGGTGGGTCGAATAATTAATACGGAACTCCATGACGCCGGGCAGCGCGGTCACATGACGCTCATTAAGCCAGACACAAGCCGCGCAGACAATGCCTTCCAGAATCAGCGAGGCTTCACGAAGGTTATCCCCGGTTGTACGGACAAAACGTTGCTGTAAATCTGCTCTATCATAGAGAGTCAGTTGTTGCAGCGCTGTGGGCACCAAATCCTCGGGTCGCTGGGAGGCTTGCGTTCGGTGACGGTAAAAATCTTCCAGACCGGCATCCACAATCGCTTGGGCCACCGCCTCACAACCTCGGCAACACAGGTTATGCTGGTTTCCTAAAATAGTAACTGGATAATCGGCGTCCGTAGGCACCGGCAATCCACAATGAAAACAGCCTGTTGATTCTGACTGAGCGGATAATTCTTCAGCAGTCGGTTTTGATAAGGCAACCGCAGACTCTTGAGCCATGTTGCTTACTCGCTTGAGCAGAGCATTAGCGGGCTAGCACGGAGGTAGTGGCGCGAATTTCATGGGTTTCGCCATCCCGTTGTAAAAACAAAACCACATTCCAGCGCCCTGGCGCTGGCAGACTAAAGTTCCCCTGGTAGACGCCAGGGGCCACCTCCGATAAAGCAAAATCCTTATCTAAGCGACTGTCGGCAGGCCGTAGAAACTGCCCAGTCACCACGGCCCCGGACAAAGGCTCGCCGTGGCGGGTTTGCGCCGCCACTTTAAAAGCCGTGGGTTCGTCTTGAATGGGTTTTGTTAACCAACCTTTTTGCACCTGCCAACCACGGGCTGTTTGCTGGCGCCGCTGTTGCAAATAGACATTGTAGAGGGCTTCTTTTTCTTGAAAATCATGGGAGATTTCCCCGGGAAAAACCGATGAGACTGGACCTTTGCTGGAAGCACCGGGTAGCAGGTGGGTGCTTAACTGGGGGGACAAACCCCGGGCGGCCAGCAGAATTAACACCGAGTCCACGATAATCAATACCAGAAAAAAGCCAGTGATCGCGGCAGGACCCCAATGCCAGGGTTTGCGGCTGGCGTCAGCAAGGGAATTGCGAGAACTGAAATAAATGCCGCAGACGAAGGTGGTCATAAGGTAGATGGCCAACCGTATGGCGAACACATCGCCGCCCGGCCAGACCAGGATAGCCCACGGCAGACAAATGCCTAGGATGGCCAGCGCTACCCCCGTGGCGGCTTGCAGCGCTGTGAGGGTGGTAAAGCGGAGCAGCAAAAAGTTGCTGGCAATGATCAGCCCAACGCCGACCAACAGACTGATCAGCATGATGATCATAGACTACTCCGGCAAGTAGAAAACCGCCGGTCTGCGCACCGGATCGGCATCGATTCCCGGCGAGGTCGGGGTAATGACAAAGGTAAACGGCTGCTGACCACTCTGTCCGTCGGGGTCTTTGCGAACCCGCGCCATCACCCGCAGACGTTGCTCAGGGTCTAGGGTCAGCTCATCTAAACCTCCCAAATCCAGTTTGGCGCCGGGTAGGTCATCTAAGGTGATACGGAAGCTAATGGGTTCAATGATGCGATTGTTGAGTTTGATTTCGTAGGTGTTTTGAATTTGGCCATCGGATAACACCACAAAAAGCGGTTGGCGAATCTGGGCAACGGTGGCGTTATAGGACACCCGATGACTAATACTCCAACCCAACAACATCATGGCAGCGATCAAAACAACCCCATAACCAATGGTCTTCGGCTTAAAAAGGCGGGTGGGTTTGCCGTTTTGCTCGTTTTCAGAGGTGTATTTGATCAGCCCCCGGGGCCATTCTAGTTTATCCATAATGGTATCGCAGGCATCGATACACAATGCGCAGGAGATGCACTGGAGCTGCAAACCGTTGCGAATATCGATGCCGGTAGGGCAGACTTGGACACAATAACCACATTCAATACAATCGCCGACACCCTTAGCTTGACGTTCTTCACGGGATTTAAATTCTTTGGTCAACTTATGGCGGCCTTGACTTCCTTCACCGCGGGCTTCGCCATAAGCAACAATCAAGGTGTCTTTGTCAAACATGGCGCTCTGAAAACGGGCGTAGGGGCACATATACGTGCATACCTGTTCCCGCGCAAGCCCTGCCATAACAAAGGTGGTGGCGGTTAAAAACAAGGTGGTGGCATAGGCGGGAAAAGGCGCCTCCCCTTGCACCATCGCTACCACCAAGTCGGGGGCATTACCCCAATAGAGGGTAAAGGTCAATCCGGTCAAAAAAGCGGTGAGTAACCACAGTCCATAGGTTGCCGCCAATTTTTGAATCTTATCCCGACTCCAAGGGGCATTAGCTAACCGAATCCGGGCCGGGCGTTCCCCCTGAATATAATGTTCGATAGAGATAAACACATCGGTCCAAAGAGTCTGAAAACAAAAATAGCCACAAAATACCCGGCCAGCAATCCCCGTGACAAAGAACAACAGCATGGCGGCGATCACTAAAAAGCCGCCTATCCAGATAACATCTTGAGGTTCCATGACGAGATCAAAAATATAAAAATGACGGCCTGGAATGTCGAACAAAACCGCTTGATTGGGGGCATTGGGTCGCTCCCAGCGGACCCATGGCAACAGATAATAGACACCGTAGGCCAGCGCCAAAATCATATATTTTAAATTACGGAAGCGTCCCTCGACGGAACGGGGATAAATAGGAATGCGTTTTTGATAAAGCGTGTTGGCAGTTTCTTGGGACATGGGCTAGTAGTAATAACCAACTTAGAAATTTAGATGCTCAGTGGGGCAGTTTCCCCTTTCCGGCATTGCCAGAACTTACGCAGCTTGTTCCAGAGGACGCCATGAATACCTCCCTGTAGGCTTGACGACGACCGTCTAGGCTCGTCGACACCTCTTTCACGAGCTACGAAAGTCCCTTCATGCGTAAGTCATTGTAAGCTATGTCAACGCAAAGGCGTTGCAGTATTGCTGGACAAGGCTTTGTTTTGATCGGGAGATGATTGACCGCCACCCAATTGATGCACATAGACAGCCAACACTTTGATTTCATTGGGAGTTAACCGAGATGGCCAGGCCGGCATCACGCGCTTATTGACGACACCCTGGGCAATCATAGTGGCAAGAGCTGTTTTCTTTTCTTGCAAGGTTTTTTGCCCTGGCACATCGACGATGGTCCAGATTTTGTCGGTTAAATTAGCCGCGCCTTGAGAGGGGCGTCCTTTAGCATCATTGCCATGGCAATAGTAACAACCGCCGCCAAACCCCTGAAATAACGTTTCACCACGCTGGGAAGCAGCGCTGGGTTGTGCTTCACCGGATAAGGTGAGCACATATTCCGCCACATCGCTGAGCTGTTCTGCATCAAATGTCTCGGCAAAGGGTGGCATAAAGCCATTACGACCCAGGATCAAGGTTTCTTCAATTTTTTCCATGCTACCCCCCCACAACCAGGCGTCATCGGCCAAGTTGGGATAGAGACTCATCACGCCTTGGCCACCGCGACCATGACAGGCAGCGCAGTTGTCACCAAACAACCCTTTTCCCACCGAGCGAGCAAAAGCCAACATTTCAGGGTCGTTAGCGATGGATTCAAACTCCGCTGCCGCGATGGTTTGCATGAATTTCTGCTGGCGTACTGCGGCGTCGCTTTTTTTCAAATCATTGAGCAAAGCTGCCCGGGTATTCCAGTGGGTTTTTTGCGTCTCGCCATCCACCGTATAAGACACGGTTTTCAATCCTGGGAGATAGCTGTTGCCAAACGGCCAGGAGGGGTATAACAACCAGTACAACAAGGCAAACACCACGGTGCCATAAAAAGCCCACAACCACCAACGCGGCAGGGGGTTGTTAAATTCTTGCAGATCTCCATCCCAAGCGTGCCCGGTGGTCTGCACCGCAGTGGGCTTGGTGGACTTGGGCTGCTGCTTAGACGTCTTTTCGTTCATTCTCAGTCCCCTCATGAGGAAGCTTTTCCGATGCCCCCTCGTCATCTTGAAACGGAATATATTTATAAGATTCTAAGCGGGCAGCGCGCTTTTTATTGCTAAAAACATAAAACAAAATAGCGCAAAAAAGACCGAAGAACAGCAAGAGAGCCACAATCTTGGTGTTTTCCATGCGGGTAAACCATAACAACCAATCAAACATGTCCGACGCTTTACTCCGGCATTAGCGAAACTCGATAAAATAGCCTTCATCGTATTGACCAAAATCCACCATGGTACCTAACACCTGAAGGTAGGCAATCAAGGCTTCCATTTCTGTTATTCGATTGGACAAACCGTCGTAATTATGGTTTCTCGCTTGAGCTAAGAGGTTTTCATGAGCAAAGTTGATATCCAATTGATCGGCCATCTCTTTACCAAACTTTTCCACATTGGCATCGTATTCTGCCTGGGAGTCAGAGTAAGGAACACCGGTATATTTAAGAGCTCGCATCCGCTCCACAATATCGGAATAATCAAGATCAGTTTCCAACAGCCAACCGTAGTTAGGCATAATGGATTCCGGCACCACTGAGCGCGGCGCTGTTAAATGTTGCACATGCCACTCATTGGAGTATTTGTTACCTACCCTCGCAAGATCAGGGCCAGTGCGTTTAGAACCCCACTGAAACGGATGATCGTATTTCGATTCCGCTGCTAGGGAGTAATGGCCATAGCGCAGCCACTCATCGCGAAACGGCCGCACCATCTGGGAATGACAAACATAACAACCTTCCCGTACATAGATGTCTCGGCCGCGTATCTCTAGAGGCGTGTAGGGTCGCACCCCTTCGACATCCTCGACGGTTTCATTGATGTAAAACAACGGCACGATCTCCACCAGACCGCCGATGCTGATCACCACCAATATCAGCATAATCATCAGACCGGCATTGATTTCGATATGCTCATGACGCATTGACATTATCTCCCGATCGTTACTGACTTAGGTCTGCGCCAGCTTAGCGGCAAGTTTGGCTTCAATGGCTGCCTCTTCACGGCGCGCCATAAAAATAGTCATCGCCACATTGTAAACCATGACAAGAAAACCACTGATAAAGAAAGCCCCGCCGATGGCTCGCCAAACATAGGGAGTATGCAGAAATTCCACCGTTTCGATAAAGGTATAGGCCAAATTGCCATATTCATCGAAACCCCGCAGCATGAGTCCTTGGCCGATACCGGCGACCCACATGGCAGTGATATAAAGCACGATACCGATAGACGCCAGCCAGAAATGCACATAAATGAGCTTTTCGCTGTACATACGGGTGTTATAGAGGCGCGGCAGCATATGATACAACGAACCAAAGGACACCAAGGCAACCCACCCTAATGCTCCCGAATGAACATGGCCGATGGTCCAGTCGGTGTAATGAGAAAGCGCATTGACGCTTTTTAGGGACATCAACGGACCTTCAAAAGTAGACATGCCGTAGAAGGATAAGGAGGTAATAAGAAATAACATAATGGGATCGGAGCGCAGTTTATCCCAGGCGCCTGATAAGGTCATAATGCCATTGATCATACCGCCCCAGGAAGGCAGTAACAGGAGAATTGAAAAGGCTGCCGACAGGGTGGAGACCCAATCCGGCAGTGCCGTCCAATGCAGGTGGTGGCCACCGGCCCACATATAAAGAAAGATCAATGCCCAAAAGTGAATGATGGATAACCGATAAGAGTAAACTGGGCGTCCGGCCTGCTTTGGCACAAAGTAATACATCATGCCTAAAAAGGCGGCGGTTAAGAAAAATCCCACGGCGTTATGACCGTACCACCACTGGGTCATGGCATCTTGGGTGCCCGAAAACAAACTATAGGATTTTGTTAAGCTAACTGGAACTACTAAGTTATTAAAAATATGCAGAATCGCCACTGCCAAAATAAAAGCCAGATAAAACCAATTGGCTACATAAATATGGGGTTGCGTGCGGTGGTGCAAGGTCATCACGTAAACCCATAGATAAGACACCCACACGGCGGCGATGGCTACATCTAACGGCCATTCGAATTCGGCATATTCACGACCCTGGGTAATACCCATCATATAGCTTAAAGCGCCCAGTCCCACACCGGCTTGCCAACCCCAAAAGGTAAATTCAGCCACCCGAGGGTAAGCTAAGGTCACTTGGCTGGTGCGCTGAACCACATAATAGGAGGTGGCAAATAGGGCACACCCACCAAAACCAAAAATCACTAAGGTGGTGTGTACAGGCCGGAGACGCCCAAAGGTAATGGCTGGAATATCAGAATTAAGAAACGGAAAAGCCAACTCAAAGGCCGCATAGAGGCCGGCACTCATACCTAATAAGCCCCAGACGACGGCCATAATGGTAAATTTACGAACGATGTCGTAGTTATATTGCTCAGCCGATAACGCTGCACTCTGAGCCATACTGATCTCCTTACCTCATTGCTAGGGGCTAAAATGCCACGCTTATTACAAGGTTATACGATGGGGGAAACGTACTACAACTCATAAATATAATAAAGAATAATACGGTGAGACACTGCGTCGTGAAAAGGGCACTTTACTTATCATACGACAGCATAGCACTAGAAATGATTCAGCTTTCCCGATTAACGCTTACTAATTTGTGTCATGACTTACGCAAAAACAGGACTATCGTTGCTCGTGGAAGAAGTGTCGGCGGCCTGGATGGCCGTCGTCAAGCCTACAAGGATGTAGTTACAGCGTCTTCTGGAACGAGCAGCAATAGTCCTGTGTGTAAGTCCTAATTAACTCAATGCCGCGTAAGTGATAACCTGATCACGTCCTGCATGTTTGGCGGCATAGAGGGCTTGGTCGGCGGCATTGAGCAAATCGCCTACCGTTGCAAAATGCTGATTATCGTCCATATGGGTGGCTAAACCAATGGATGCTGTCACCTGGATCGGTTGGGTTGTGTCTGTCGTGTGTCTTTGGGTGCGCAATTTCTCCACCAGCCGTCCCGCCAAAATATTGGCGCCCTTATACCCGGTACCGGGTAGTAAAATGACAAATTCTTCGCCGCCATAACGAGCCACTAAGTCGGTGTTGCGGATACTATCCGCGAGCAGCTTTGCTACCGACACCAACACTTGATCACCCACCACATGACCGTAACTATCGTTTATCTGTTTAAAATAGTCCAGGTCCACAAACGCGATGCTCAGGGGCCATCCTTCTTCGCTAGCCCGCTGAAACTCCTTTCTTAACGCATCATCCAAACCGCCCCGATTACACAAACCGGTTAAAGCATCAAGCCGGTTTTGCTCTTCTAAAACCCGCGCCCGGGACTCCAACACTTCCGCAACGTGTTTTGCCTCCGCTGCTTCTTGAACTAGCTGAAGATTACGTAATACGAAGATTTCTTTAGCTTCAGACAAAATGCCAGCAGTTTGTAGGGGATCTACCAACTGCATTTCAAAGAGGGCAGAAAATTCAGGTAATTTAGCGGATATGGTCTGTAGTAAGCCAAGATAACCCTGTTTATCAATACCTAACCATTGCTCGGCTAACTGAGCGGTCTGCCTAGAGATCAATTCATCACTGGCCTGTAGCCAAACATCTGCAAGACGGCCACCCAGCGCAACACAATGCACAAACGGCCGCATATCCAAGGGCACATCGACAACCTCGGGATCTTGACCGCCTGCCACGACCATGGGTAAATAATCGGGTAGATTCCAGTGTCGCAACAACCATGCTCCCACGTTCGCATGATCGGTGCCTAACCGTTCCCGCTCGATGGCAATCAAACGTTCCGCCTGTAGTTGCTGGGTCCCTGTCCCATCGGGGCTCATGGCCGCGGCTACAAAGTCACCATACTCATCAGGCAGGGCGCTATCCAAGGCTAACATACCGATATCCCGGAGCAAACCTGCCAAAAACAACTGTTCCGGCGACCCGATGACACATTGTTCGCTGAGACTGCGGCAGGCAATAGCCGTAAGCACAGAGCGGCGCCAATAAAGGGTCGTGTCAAAGGATGTTTTCGTGCCACCCAGGGAAGTTTTCAAAGCAAAGCTTAACGTGAGTGTCAGCGCTGTATTGAGTCCTAGCAAACTGACTGCTTGACGAAGGTTGTCGGTTTTGCGTCGTTGCGCATAAAGAGGTGAATTAGCGGCTTTAAGGAGCTTGGCGGATAACACCGGGTCGGGAGATATTGCTTTAGTGAGATCAGCCAGACTTGTGTCCGGATCCTTGCCCAGTTCGAGAATTTCCAGCGCAACCCCTGGAAGAGACGGCAGAGTACGGCAAAAACGTAGGCGCTGTTCCAAATCGGCGCGCATAATTTGAGCTCCTCATGACCTACCCAGCAAAATTATTTTTTTGCTTTTAAAAGAATCTAGTACACTACTTGAAAACAAGCTATTTTAAAGTTGTCGAACCACCCGAAAACCTAAAAAATATTCTTTCGAGTTAGGCGCTGCTTTATAACGATCGGCCATTTTAAGATTACCCGGTTCATCGCTCCAAGAGCCGCCTCGCGCTACAAAAAATCGATGATTTTGCTTTACTTGGCAGCGCTGCGTCAAATCATAAACTTTGCCAAAAGCAGAACAAGTCCACTCCAAAACATTCCCTACCATATCATAAAGTCCAAAATAATTGGTTTTATAATTTCCTACTGGAGCCGTGTACAAATAATTGTCGTTACACTGCATGACGGTCCAGCTTTGATAGATGTTTTTTATTTCAAGCCCTGCCCCATTGGCATACTGACAACCCTGGTCGGGATTGTCGCCCCAATGATAAGCGGTTGCTGTCTCGGCGCGGGCTGCATATTCCCACTCAGCCTCGGTGGGAAGTCGATAATGATGACCCGTTTGCGCCGATAACCAGTCCGTGTAGGCAACTGCATCATGCCAACTCACATTGATCACTGGGCGTTGTCCTCGCCCCCAACCTTCATCCTTGGGTTTTTCTCTGCCCGTCGCTTCAGCAAAACGATCATACTCCGCAAACGTCACTTCATAGCGGCCAATGGCGAAACCCTGCTTAACAGATACCTGCTGCTGCTCAATTTGAAAGCGGCCACGCTCATTCGCTGCTGCTCCTAGGACGCCAACCCCTGGCGACAGGGTCACCAACTCCGGGCCATAACCACCATCGGCAAGGGAGTCTCTCAGCATGGCTGCGGCATCCAGGGCTGTAATAGCCGCAGAAGCTTGCCGACTATGACCACAGAGGGGGGCGCAGTTATCTAAATAAAGCTGATAAGCTTGGCGGGTATTTTGCTTTTTGGCCGTTTGATAGGCAACCCTATCTTGAGTTTTACTTTCAGATTGATTGAGTCGATCTTGCAAAGCCGCCAGGGCTGGTAGCGGCGACTTCATGGCTGTGGCCTGGTTTAACCAATGTCTCGCATCGGCATAGTTTTGCTGCAGCAGACTTTGCTCAGCAAATTTGCTATAGATTTTGGTTAAATTATAGCGACTTTCTGAAACAAAAGGATCAACAGGATTCTGGGACTCTATAGCTTGCAATATACCCATGAGATCTTGCTGCAAACCCGGCTCTGGAAGCCACTGAAATGTCGCCAATGTATCCGAGAACTGTTGTTTGAGGTCTTGCAACTGATTTTGAGTCTGGTGTTTTGCAATAGCTGCTTGGGCTTCACTGCCATGCCAACAAGCGGGGCAACTACGCAAATATAATTGGTAAGCCGCGATAGTGTCGATACGTTGAGCGGCTGCAAAAGCGCGTTCGTCCAGCGTGCGTTGGCGCTGTTCTTCACTGTGCTGCTGAATGTCATGGGCGAGCGGCATTTTTTTCACAGCAAGGCTTGGCTCAACCAAAAGTCCATTGACCGTGTTTTGCTGGTTACTGTTCAATGAAAACTCTTGACTAGCTGGGCCAACCGCCTGCGCCATAGAAGTCATTTCCCTGTCAAAACCATTTAAGAGAAAAGCGCCGATACCCGTTGCGACGCTCATTATCAGGAGCACACCTAAAACTTTTAAAGTACGATATTTGCTCCATAATGAAGAGGGTTTGGCCACCTCTAAACGACGCACCAATTCTCCAGCACTGCTGGGACACCCCGCACCGTGATACGCCATCGCTTGACGCAGCACCACCCAGGCCATCTCCGTCAACCCCTGCGGCTTCATCGGCTCGGACTGACTGCTAGGCTGATCTGTCGCCACCCCATGCAACAGCGTCTCTTCGCGACAGGCCGGTTTGCCGGTGAGCATCTCATAGGCTAACGCCGCCAACGCCCCCACATCCTGCTTGAAGCGTCCCGTCTCACCACTCACCCCCTCTACCAGCGCCTCCTTGGCCTCCCCCTCGCCCAACGGCAACCCACCCCGCACTTGGCGCGGCTGATAGGTCAGCCCAAAGTCCACCAGCCGCACCTCATCATCCGGCCCTACAAAGACATTCTCCGGCTTTAGGTTGCGGTGCGCTAAACGGTGCTCGCGATGAGCATAGTCCAACGCCGCCGCCATCGGGCGCAGCAAACCCAACGTGCGCGTCCACCCTAACCCCTCTTGGCCTTCCTCACGCAGCACTTGCCCTAGATTGCGCCCCGCCCGATGGTCCACATAGTCCATCTCTACAAACGGCCACCCATCTTCCCCCTGACGCCATCCATACACCCGCACAATATTCGGGTGTTGACACAGCGCAGTTATCCGACTGCGGGTTCTAATACCCACTAAGGCCGCCCGTACACTTGACAATTCACCGGACGCCAACAGCTGACTATCTGCGTCACCTTCAGCCCGCCCTTGACCACCCTCGGCCAGCCGGGGAGCAAATACTTTGAGTACCTTGTAGCCGGGTTCACCCCGCGCTTGTGCGGTTAACTCCCGCGCTAACCATACCCGGCTGGTGTCCTGAGCGCCTAGTTTACGCACCAACTGAAAGCGGTGATCGGCGGGACCAATTTCTAGCTCCGGCTCTAAGAACTCCAACCGATGCACAAACGGGTTTAGATACACCGTCTCCTCATTACTACCACCCCGGTCCGCCAGCGATTGCGAGGCGTCCAAACGACGTACCAATTCTCCAGCACTGCTGGGACACCCCGCGCCGTGATAGGCCAACGCCTGGCGCAGCACTACCCAGGCCATCTCCGTCAACCCCTCCGGTTTCATCGGCTCAGGCCAGCCGCTCCGCTGGCTCGGTTGCGCTGCCCCACCCAACATGGGCCAGGTCTGCGGATCACGCCCCAACAGCGTCTCTTCGCGACAGGCCGGTTTGCCGGTGAGCATCTCATAGGCTAACGCCGCCAACGCCCCCACATCCTGCTTGAAGCGTCCCGTCTCACCACTCACCCCCTCTACCAGCGCCTCCTTGGCCTCCCCCTCGCCCAACGGCAACCCACCCCGCACTTGGCGCGGCTGATAGGTCAGCCCAAAGTCCACCAGCCGCACCTCATCATCCGGCCCTACAAAGACATTCTCCGGCTTTAGGTTGCGGTGCGCTAAACGGTGCTCGCGATGAGCATAGTCCAACGCCGCCGCCATCGGGCGCAGCAAACCCAACGTGCGCGTCCACCCTAACCCCTCTTGGCCTTCCTCACGCAGCACTTGCCCTAGATTGCGCCCCGCCCGATGGTCCACATAGTCCATCTCTACAAACGGCCACCCATCTTCCCCCTGACGCCATCCATACACCCGCACAATATTCGGGTGTTGACACAGCGCGGCAACTTCACTGCGGGCTTTGAATTTATAAAGAGAAGTGCGTACTAAGTTAACTACATCAATACGATTCGTGTGACTGATTTCTCTATTCTGGGATGCTAACAAGTCAAGATCTTCTTCCAGACGCGGTGCAAAAATCTTTAAAGCTCGAAACTGTTGATCTTTGTCGTCAGCATTACTAGAAATCGCCAAGGCGAGCCAGACACGGCTCTTTTCGTCATTACCGAGTCTTCGTAATACTTGAAAGCGGTGTTCCGGTGGGCCAATCTCCAATCCTTTATGTAACCACTGGAGATCATTGATGGGTTCGATTATCTCATTAGTTAGGACCCTACCGCTTTGCTTAGGTAACTGGGGCAATGCCGCGGTTTGGACAACATGAGCATCTGTGGTATCTGCGGCAATTGGCTCGTCAGGCTGGACAAGATGGGTTTTCAACTCCATTGCTCCCGGTTTTTCTCTTAAAAGTGGAACTCTTGCTGCTCGTTCCAGAGGACGCCGTGCGTAGCATACGTCCTGGTAGGCTTTCACGAGCGTAAGTCCTAAAAGGTATATTTCACTGGATCAAAGCAATATGTATACCATCAAAAATATCTGCCAGCAGAATGGCAAAAAAACACGCCATTTGTTATTCACATTTTTATTTACTGAGGCTTACAAACTAGGACTTACCCACAACGGAAGGACTTGCATTTGACTGAAGGTAGCGCAAGCTATGAATTTGGTTTTTAGTAAAGGTTGGGAATTCTTATTCTAGGTTTTACCTAAATAGAGTAAGATGGCTAGTTTGGCAAAATTACCTAAACTGCCTTTGCTGTGACATAAAGTGATAACGTGAGTTTTAAGTATCGAGATCAATTTAATGCATTGTCCTTTCTGCGCAGCGCCTGATACCCGAGTGGTCGATTCCCGTCTAGCTGCTGAAGGGGATAAAGTGCGGCGGCGGCGCGAGTGCATCGCTTGTGGGGCACGGTTTACCACCTATGAAGCCGCTGAACTGGTGATGCCCCAGGTAGTTAAACAAGACCACCGCCGTGAAACCTTTGATGAAAATAAGCTGCGCGCCGGTATGATACGCGCTTTAGAAAAGCGTCCGGTGAGTACTGAGCAGGTGGAAGCGGTTATCCAACGTATCAAAAATCGGGCGCGGGCTAGCGGCGAGCGAGAATTGCAAGCACGCCAACTGGGCGAATGGGTCATGGCTGAGTTACGGGATTTAGATCAAGTGGCTTATGTGCGCTTTGCTTCGGTTTATCGCAGTTTTCAAGATGTTAATGCCTTTCGCGAAGAGATTGAGCGTTTGCAAAGTAAATCTTCTGTTAAGCCTTCTGCCTTACCTTAGAAGGATAGTTTGTCGTTTTGAGCACTATGGCCGACGTTCGAGATCATCACTATATGGCGCGGGCTTTAATTTTAGCGCGCCGCGGGCTTTACACCACCGACCCTAATCCTCGGGTCGGTTGCGTCTTGGTAAAAGACGATGTCATCGTGGGGGAAGGTTGGCACGTTCGCACCGGCGAGGCCCATGCCGAAGTGATCGCGTTAGACATAGCCGGTCCCAAGACCCAGGGCGCAACCGCTTACATTACCTTAGAACCCTGTTGCCACTACGGTCGCACACCCCCTTGCACCGAGGCCATGCTAGCAGCCGGTATCGCCCGCACGGTGATTGCCATGGAAGACCCTAACCCGAAAGTGGCAGGCAAAGGCATGACTCAACTGCGGGCCGCTGGCGTTGCGGTGGAATGTGGCATCATGGAAGCCGAAGCGCGAGCGTTGAATCCAGGCTATATTTCCCGCATAAGCCGAGGACGGCCTTATGTGCGCTGTAAATTGGCCATGAGTTTAGATGGGCGCACCGCCATGGCTTCCGGTGAAAGCCAGTGGATTACTAGTAGCGCGGCCCGTCAGGATGTGCAACAGTGGCGCGGACGCGCCTCAGCCATTATGACGGGTGTGGCGACGCTGCTAGCCGACGATCCCGCGTTAAACGTTCGTCTGTCAGATACGTCAATTCGCCAACCCCTGCGGGTCATTCTCGATCCGGAACTTGTTACCCCGCCGACGGCTCGAACCTTATGTTTAGCAGGGGATGTGCTTATTTTTACCGGCGTAGAAAATCCACAGCGTCAACAAGCGCTGCAAGCGGTAGGCGCCCAAGTGCAGGTGTTACCCCAGCAGGGCAACAAGTTGAATTTGAAGGCCGTCCTAGAAGAACTAGCCTATCGAGAAATTAACGAGGTGCACTTGGAATCTGGAGCCACCTTAGCAGGAGCTATGTTGCAAGCGGGTTTTATCGATGAGTTTATCTTCTATATGGCGCCATGGCTGTTAGGTAATATGGCCCGCGGGCTTTTTCATCTTCCACATTTAGCGCGTATGGCGGATCGTATTGCCCTAGAGATCTTAGACATTCGGGCGATCGGACAAGATTGGCGCATTCAAGTCCGGCCACGATAATTTAAGCCTTGTAATACAGGTATTTACAGCTGCTAGCGATTTGCCTATGCAGTCGTTGGCTTTTCTTTAAGGCAACTAACCGCACGGTACTGGTTTATGTTTACAGGCATTATCGAAGCTGTCGGCAATATCGCAGCCAAAGTGCCGCATGGGGGCGATGTACGATTGCACATTAGCACCGGCAAATTAGATCTAAGCGATGTTAAATTGGGCGATAGTATTGCCGTGAGTGGCGCGTGTCTTACCGTGGTCGAACGGGCAGAGGGTAGTTTTTGGGCGGACGTATCCAATGAAACCCTCGCTCGAACGGTACTTGGCGAAGCAACGACGGGAGCAGCCGTTAATTTAGAGCGGGCATTGACGCCGACCACCCGCTTAGGGGGCCACTTAGTGAGCGGTCATGTGGACGGCATAGGGAGTGTAACGGCTTTTTATCAAGACGGCCGTTCCTGGCGGTTGAGTATTTCTGCTCCTGCAGAACTTGCCCGCTATATCGCGGCAAAGGGTTCCATCTGTATAGATGGCGTAAGCCTAACGGTGAACACCGTGGATGGCGCCATATTTGACCTTAACATCGTGCCTCACACCCTACAAGAAACCACGCTTGCCGACTATCACGTAGGCCGTAAGGTCAATTTGGAAGTCGACCTTATTGCTCGCTATTTGGAACGTTTACTACTGGGTGATCAAGCAGTTCAGCCCAAAGGTAACGTCTCTATGGATTTATTACGCACAGCGGGTTTTTTAAGTTAATGCTGGTTTTTCTTATTTTGCCTGTTAACCATCGAGATACAGGTACTTTCTTGTTTGTTAAGGGTGCACCCTCATTATGGCCCTAAATAATACCGATGAAATCCTTGCCGATCTGCGGCAAGGTAAGATGGTCATCATTATGGATGATGAAGCCCGTGAGAACGAGGGCGACTTGCTGATGGCCGCGTCTAGAGTGCGGCCTGAAGATATCAATTTTATGGCCATGCATGGCCGTGGTCTAATTTGTCTGACGCTGACCCAAGAACGTTGTAAACAGCTCCGCTTGCCCCTGATGGTGAGCGACAATGGGGGTGTACACAGCACTAATTTTACCGTTTCCATTGAAGCGGCCGAAGGGGTTACCACCGGCATTTCCGCCTATGATCGCGCCCATACGGTGCGTACTGCCGTGATCCCTAACGCACAGCCGGAAGATTTGGTACAACCTGGCCATGTGTTTCCTCTGATGGCGCAGCCCGGCGGCGTATTGACCCGAGCGGGTCATACCGAAGCGGGTTGTGATCTAACCCGACTGGCTGGCTTAGAACCTGCCGCCGTCATTGTGGAAATCCTCAACGAAGATGGCAGCATGGCTCGACGCCCTGATCTAGAAATTTTTGCCCGACGGCACGGTTTAAAAATTGGCACCATTGCAGACTTGATCCGCTATCGGGTGGAAAATGAACACACGGTGGAACGGGTTGCAGAATGTGAATTAGCCACAGAATTCGGCCGTTTTCGAGTGCGCACCTATCAAGATAAGATCACAAAACAGGTGCATTTCGCCTTGGTCAAAGGCGTTATTCACCCGCAAGAACCGGTTATGGTTAGGGTACATGTGCAGAATTTTCTTGCCGATACACTGACTGCACAAATGCCCGATGGCGGTTGGCCGTTACGGGATGCGCTGCAGCGGGTCGCCGAGGAAGGGACCGGCGTGGTGGTTATCTTGAGCAAAACAGAAGACCCGGTTGAGCTGGTACGCCGGATGCGCGCTTATCAATTCCAAGAAAATCCCGACATTGTCAATCCCCGTCTAGCAGACACCACGACGGAATTGCGTAACTATGGTATTGGTGCGCAAATTCTTTTAGAACTTGGCGTCAAACGGATGCGGGTGCTGAGTGCTCCGAAAAAGTTTTCGGGCATTTCGGGTTTTGATTTGGAAGTGGTGGAGTACTTTACCTGAAGCGGTCGGTCTTATCCTATAAATTATTGGAAAACTTACGATGTCAAATCTAAAGACTATTGAAGGAAACTTTGTCGTCCTGCCTGGACGTTTTGCCCTGTTGGCCTCCCGTTTTAACCATTTTATCGTCGATCACTTGGTGGCTGGCGCTCAAGATGTTTTACACCGGCATGGTGTTAACGACCACGATATGGATCTGGTGCGGGTGCCGGGCGCTTTTGAAATGCCCCTGGCTGCGCAACGGATTGCAGCCACCGAACGGTATGACGGTATCATCGCTTTGGGGGCGGTGATCCGGGGCGCGACTCCCCACTTTGACTATGTGGCCGGCGAATGCACAAAGGGTTTGGCCATGGTGTCTTTGCAGCAGGATATCCCCATCGGCTTTGGTGTATTGACGGTAGATACCATCGATCAAGCCGTAGAACGAGCGGGCACCAAGGCCGGTAACAAAGGCGCCGAGGCCGCCCTTTCTGTCCTGGAGATGGTCAGTCTGCTGCGGGGAATAAGTGGTTGATCTATGAACCACCCAGATCCAATTAAAAAAGGTTTTGCACGGGGGCGTAGTTTGGCTCGTCGCTATGCGATGCAGGCGCTCTACCAATGGCAAATGACGGGGCATGATTTAACCAGCCTCATCGAGCAATTTCTTGCTGACCAAGATATGCGCAAAACCGATGTGGCTTACTTTCAGGAGTTACTGCGGCAAATATTGGGACAGTTGGATAGTATTGATGAAATTCTTACGCCTTTTCTTGATCGCCCGCCAAATCAAGTAGACCCCGTGGAACGGGCGATTCTCCGTATTGCCGTTTATGAACTGGCCTATCGGCTGGATATTCCCTATCGGGTAGTTATCAATGAAGGTGTAGAAATGGCCAAGAAATTTGGTGCTGAGCAGGGCCATCGCTTTATCAACGGCGTACTGGATAAAATTGCCCATAAATTGCGCGTTGTTGAAATCGTTGGTCATTGATAAGTGCATAGGGTTTCATTAGGTTTTTCCCCATCGTATTACCATGGCGATTGAGCACACTTCCCCTCACCATTCTTTGCCAGACTTGGACCTGGTTATAACCTGCCGTACTGTAGATCAAAAATCCCTCGTTGCGCTCTTGAGGCGTTACGGGCTTCAACTTTGTTGGGCTGATCCAGTCTACCCTATTCCGGGTAGTTTCTGGGGTGATAATGAAGCCGGTTTGATTGGCAATGGCGTATGGGTTAATCACGCCACGCCGGTACACTCGGTTTTACACGAGACCTGTCATTATGTCTGTATGGACGCCCCTCGGCGGGCCGTTCTCCATACCAATGCGGGCGGCGACGATACTGAAGAGGCTGGCGTTTGCTATCTACAAATTTTGCTTGCGGATTATTTACCCGACATGGGCCAAGCCCGTTTGTTTGCTGACATGGATGCCTGGGGTTATAGCTTTCGGCTTGGCTCAACCCAGGCCTGGTTTGAGCAAGATGCTAATGATGCCCGAGAATGGCTGCAGCACCACAGTCTTATCGATAATGCCGACCATCCCTCCTGGCGATTGCGTCGATAGTCCCTTTTCCTGTCTTCAAAGCGGTGTCAGCTGCTGTACCTAAGAGAGTTGAATAACTGTCTGGCGGCTAGACTGTTTACAGTTGTTAGCTATTTTTTTCTTTTCTACGCTTCATGGCCATGCTACTAATCTCTTCTACACTTTTGTCAGACCATAATTTTCTCTGCCACGCTGTGTAATCAAACGGCTCTCGCATGATTAAGCTAATAAATCGCTCTGCTTGGACTTCGCCTAAGGCGGTAATTAAAGCTTCCATACCCTGGAGCTTGATTTCTGTATCAGTCATTGTGCGCATCGATGACCCCAAGTATATCTAGCGGATTTACTGCTTGAATTTCTTCTACTATAGATAGTTTCTTTAAAAGCTTATCATTGGTTGTTAGGAAATAATCTGCGTTTCCTTTTATTGCCGATGAGGCATGCAACGCATCTTTCGCCTTAATGCCATAGTTTACAAGCTTGTTTGCCTTTTCCAACAAAGCCGGTGTTTCTTCAATATCCACAATGGCAAGGTGTTTCCATTTTTCTATGGCGCTTCTTTTTTCTTCAAAGGGGTTTTGGTCGTTTTCGATATCCAAGATGTACGACCAGACTAATTCAATTTCCTTTTTCTTGATTTTTTCTTGCACATACAATTTTGCTTCTGATTCTAGACGAATACGAATCTGGCTTTGATCATCGAATGGTCTGTTAAAGGCGCAGTTATCTAAATATATTCTCATTTTTTTATTTTCTATTTTTTATTCACAGCTTTATAAGCGCGTAGTTTTAATCGGTGTTGTATCCCACATTACGCACCTTATCCACAACTCACTAAAAAATTTATTTTTTTGGTGCCTCGAATTATAGAGCACAAAACTCAAGGTATAGTTTTTGTCATACTTTTTCTGTAGTGGTGCGAAGTTTCGGTTGTATAGCTAACCTCTTGTTTAGAAATATAGGCTCTTTGTTATGGTCTTATTAGGCTGCCTCATCGGGTTTCCAAGACTGGATTCCCGCCTGCGCGGGAATGACGGTGTATGTACTCAGGATGTTTTTCCATAAAATGAAACCATTTGCTTTTGGTCTGCTTATACTTGACTCCAAAGGCAGGGTAACGAAACCCTAACCTAAACATGCAAATTTTTATTGATGTTGCGGTAGTCTATCGAAAACTGATCGGTAGTTAATTTTCAAAGGTTCAGCTATTGCAAACACAAAAATAAATCGCTAAGTTAGCGGTTTTTATTTAAAAATACCCATCCAAACGGGATGAAATAGTACTTCTCATACGGGTAGCAACGCCATTGGCTTTTTAGCGGCGCTTATTTTTTGCTGGCCCCACTATTTAAGTTGAGCAGTCTTTAACTCAGTGGAACATAGATGAAGATACGGCACTTTTTAACTTTAACGGACATGACGCCTGAAGAACTACAACAATTGGTTCAGCGTGCCATTAAGCTAAAAAAAATCCATTACCGAGGTGAAAGCTATACGCCTTTATCTCACAAAGTTTTAGGCATGGTATTCGAAAAAGCCTCTACCCGAACGCGCGTCTCTTTTGAGGCAGGCATGGCCCAACTGGGGGGTAGCGCTATTTTTTTATCGCCCCGCGATACCCAACTGGGTCGCGGCGAACCGATGCAAGACACTGCCCGGGTACTTTCTAGTATGGTGGATGGCATTATGATCCGCACCTTTGCCCATGCCAATGTAGAATGTTTTGCGCAACACTCCTCGGTACCGGTCATCAATGGCCTCACCGATACTTATCATCCCTGCCAACTTTTAGCCAGTATGCAGACTTTTATAGAACACAAAGGCCCTATTTGTGGTAAGACGGTGACGTGGCTTGGCGACGGCAATAATGTCTGCAACAGTTATATCAATGCAGCAAAACAGTTTGATTTTCAATTACGTATTGCTGTTCCAGAAGGTTACGAGCCCGATTCGACGCTGCTCAACAATGCCGCGAGTCATGTAGAACTGCTGCGGGACCCCTTGGCTGCCGCCAAACAGGCTGACCTGATTGCCACAGATGTATGGGCAAGCATGGGTCAGGAACAGGAAAGCTCCCAAAAAATAAGTGCTTTTAATGATTTTCAAGTCAATGCCCAGGTGATGGCTCAGGCAAAACCCGATGCCATCTTTTTGCATTGTCTACCTGCCCATCGCGGCGAAGAAGTCAGTGCTGAGGTGATTGATGGTCCCCAAAGCCGAGTATGGGATGAAGCAGAAAACCGTCTCCATGCTCAAAAAGCGCTACTTGAGTTTTTGTTATTAAAACAAGGCCGTGCCTGAACAGGCATTGGGTAGGCAGTTACACCCGGTTAGGGTGACAAGCAGGAACCTCGCCAAAATCCTACGGTCGTTATTGTTAGAAAATTAAATGTTTTGAGTACCACGGAGACTAGCCTTGGAAGCCTACGCGCTTATCCTAGTAAGCACCATCTTGGTCAACAATTTTGTGCTGGTTAAGTTTTTAGGCTTGTGCCCCTTTATGGGGGTTTCGCGAAAGCTAGAAACGGCAGTGGGTATGGGTCTAGCCACCACGTTCGTGCTGACCCTATCATCGGTTTGCGCCTATTTAACCAACACTTATTTGCTGGCCCCACTGGGCTTAGAATATCTCCGCACCATCACCTTTATTTTGGTGATCGCCGTGGTGGTTCAATTTACTGAGATGGTGGTTCATAAAACGAGCCCTTTACTGTATCGGGTACTGGGTATTTTTTTACCATTGATTACTACAAATTGCGCCGTATTGGGTGTGGCTTTACTCAATATCCAGGAACAAAACGGTTTTATCGAATCAGGGCTTTATGGCTTTGGCGCCGCCCTGGGTTTTTCTATGGTGATGGTTTTTTTTGCGGCGTTACGCGAACGCTTGGCGGCTGCCGATGTGCCAGTTTATTTTCAAGGGTCCGCCATTGCCCTTATAACCGCTGGACTGATGTCTTTGGCTTTTATGGGTTTTGCGGGTTTGGTGAGAGGTTAGACGATGCTCACAGGCGTTTTTGCACTCAGCCTACTGGCAGGAGCTTTTGGTTTATTGCTGGGTTTCGCGGCGATACGTTTCAGGATTGAAGCAGATCCGGTGGTGGATCGCATCGATGCCCTGTTACCGCAAACCCAATGTGGCCAATGCGGCTATCCTGGCTGCCGACCCTATGCACAAGCCATCGCTGTAGACGAAGCCGATATTAACCAATGCCCACCCGGCGGTGAGGCGGGTGTTCAGGCATTGGCCGATCTGTTAGGCCGTGATCCCAAACCCTTAAACCCAGAACATGGCACGGTAAAACCTAAGATGGTAGCCGTCATCGATGAACAAATCTGTATCGGTTGTACCCTGTGTATTCAAGCCTGTCCCGTGGATGCTATTTTGGGGGCCGCCAAGCAAATGCACACGGTGATAGACGAAGAATGTACCGGTTGTGAGTTGTGTGTAGCGCCTTGCCCGGTAGACTGTATTACCATGGAACCTCTACAGGAAACCCTAGACACTTGGAAATGGCCCTATCCGAGCAGGGAATCCCCACAAAATACGAAAAATAAGGCCAGGCCGTTACAGACGTAACGCCTTGTCCGCACAATAGATCTGTTGCGGATGATTTCTCTATTTCAACTTACGCACAAGCAGGACTTGGGTAGCTTGTGAAAGAGGTGTTGGCGGCCCGGAAGGCCATCGTCAAGCCCACAGGGAAGTGTTAACGGCGTCCTCTGGAACGAGCTGGGTAAGTTCTGTCCATATCAACACACAGTATTCTAGTTTTTCCGAAAATGCTATTGACTAAACTTTTTTCAAAACGTTGGAGATTCAACGGAGGACTTCATCTTGATCCCCATAAAAGGGAATCTACTCAGCAGGCGGTACGCTCCGCCCCATTACCTAAACAGCTGATTTTGCCCCTCCAGCAACATATCGGCACAGCCGCCGAACCCGTTGTTGCCGTGGGTGAGCACGTTTACAAAGGCCAAATCCTGGCCAAGGCCGACGGTTATATCAGCGCCTCTGTGCATGCGCCGAGTTCTGGCGCTATTAGCGCCCTGGAGGAACGACCCGTACCCCATCCATCGGGGCTGTCTGCGCCATGTCTTGTGCTGGATACCGATGGCCAAGATCAATGGGGCGCTCTTCCTGCGCCTTTGACCGATTATTTAACCGTTGCCCCAGCAGAGCTACGCAAACGAGTCCGGGAAGCGGGTATTGTCGGCTTAGGCGGCGCTGCCTTTCCCTCTGCCGTAAAATTAAACGCTGGCCCCGATGGCCAGATTGATATGCTTATCCTCAACGGCGCTGAATGCGAACCGTATATCACTTGTGATGACATGTTAATGCGCCAGCGTGCTGAACAGATTATCAGTGGACTCCTGATTATGCGCCATACACTCCAGGCCAGAAAAGCCATCATCGCCGTGAAGGATAATAAGCTAGAAGCGTATAAAGCCCTTGCAGAAGCCTTGAACAGTTTTGGCGCACAAACCACCGGCATCGAGCTGCGTCAGGTAGCTACTCGCTATCCCGTGGGTGGCGAAAAGCAGCTGATTAAAGTGCTCACCGGCCGCGAAGTGCCGAGCCACGGCATTCCCCCGGAAATAAGCATGGTTTGCCATAACGTGGGTACCGCTGTGGCGGTCCATGAAGCCATTATAGAAGGCCGTCCACTTATTTCCCGTTACCTAACAGTAACCGGGCAAGGGGTTCGCCAGCCACAGGTGTTGGAGGTGTTGCTAGGCACGCCTATTGCCCAATTGATCGACCAATGCGGCGGCTACCAGGGTTCTGTGGAGCGTCTGATTATGGGCGGTCCTATGATGGGTTTTGCCCTGCACACGGATCAAGTACCCGTAACCAAAGGCAGCAATTGTCTGCTGGTCGCAAGCCCTGGGGAACTAGCCCCACCCGCCCCGCCCATGCCTTGCATCCGCTGTGGCGTCTGTGCTGACGCTTGTCCAGCTAATCTATTGCCGCAACAGTTATATTGGTATGCTCGGGCGAAGGACTTCGATAAAACCCAAAACTATCATTTGTTTGATTGTATTGAATGCGGCTGCTGCGCAACTGTTTGCCCCAGTCACATTCCCTTAGTGCAGTACTACCGTTTCGCAAAAACCGAGATTTGGACCCAGGAACAGGACCGCCAAAAAGCCGACATAGCGCGTCAACGGCACGCTTTCCATCAAACCCGCATAGAACAGGAAAAACAAACCAAGGAAGCCAAATTACGCAAAAAGAAAGCGGCGCTGCAACAACCCTCTGGCGGAAAAGACCCTATAAAATCGGCTGTTGAAGCAGCGGTGGCCCGGGCTAAGGCAAAAAAACCTGCTGCAACCACACGCACCGATTCCGAAATATCCGACGCTTAACGACCCGTCCCGTGCAATTTAATTCAACCCCCTCGTCGCCCTATTTGTTGCTTGGCGTGAGCGTTTCCCGCCTTATGCAGCGGGTGTTGTACGCCATGGCCCCCGGTATTGGTGTGCTTATTTGGGTGTTTGGTTGGGGTGTTGTGGTGCAATTGATTCTCGCCAGCATGACAGCCTTTATCACCGAGGCAGTTGTGCTAGGACTACGGGGCAAGCCCCTACGTTTTTATTTAGGCGATTGCAGCGCATTGGTCACGGCTTGGTTATTGGCCGTGGCGATTCCCGCGCTGGCCCCCTGGTGGGTTATTGTCGTCGGGGTAAGCTTCGCCATCGTCGTGGCTAAACATCTCTATGGTGGGCTTGGTTATAATCCGTTTAACCCTGCCATGGTAGGTTATGTGGTGCTATTGATCTCGTTTCCCTTGGAAATGAACACCTGGCCTTCGACGCAGTACGATTTCGGCCTCGCCGAAGCTGTCCAGGTCGTTTTTTGGGGACCCTCCGATTTGGCGCTGGATGCCATTACCGCGGCGACCCCGCTGGATACAGTCAAAACTCAACTTCATGAAGGTTTATCTATGGCTGACATCGCCAGTCAGCAACCGGTGTGGGGGGTCTTTGCCGGCCGTCATTGGGAATGGCCCACGTTGGCTTTTCTTGGCGGGGGTTTATGGCTGGTTTACACCCGCACCGCTGCGTGGCAAATGCCCCTTGCCATGTTGGTCAGCTTGGCAACCCTGGCGGGAATCTTTTTTATCGCCGATCCTCAAGCTAACGCCTCGCCTTGGTTCCATGTGTTTAGCTTTTCGTCCATCTACGGGGCTTTTTTTATTGCTACTGATCCGGTCTCGGCGGCTACAACACCCCATGGCCGTCTTCTCTACGGGGCGGGCATTGGTATTCTCACCTATATTATTCGCAGCCTCGGGGCCTATCCCGATGGCGTCGCCTTTGCGGTGCTGCTGATGAATATCACCGCACCCACTATTGACTACTATACGCAGCCACGGGTTTTCGGGGCGCGTCGCTGATGAAAGCTACGGCTACCCTGCGTCAGATGTTCATTGCAGCGGGATTACTGATGGGTTTTGCAGTAGTCGGCACCGGCTTAGTAGCGCTCACCTTCACTGGCACTAAAGCGCGCATCGCCGCCAATGAGGAAGCCGCTCTGTTAGAAAACCTCAATGCTCTAGTGCCTGCGGACCGCTATGATAATAGTTTAATAGAGGATACGCTGCATATCGTTGCCCCGGTATCATTAGGCACAAGGCAGCCGGTGACCGTATATCGGGCTTATCGGGACCAGCAACCGGTTGCTTTGCTCGCAACACCCGTGGCCCCCAACGGTTACAGCGGTCCCATTAAATTATTGGTGGGTGTTTATGCGGACGGCGCTTTAGCGGGAGTGCGGGTTCTAAACCATCGGGAAACCCCTGGTTTAGGGGACGCTATTGAAATTGAACGGTCCGATTGGATACGCGCTTTTGAGGGCAAAACCCTAAGTAATCCACCCCTTGAAAAATGGCAAGTTGAGAAAGATGGCGGTGTCTTTGATCAGTTTACCGGCGCCACGGTAACGCCCCGAGCCGTGGTCAGCGCCGTGCGCCGATTTCTTATTTACGTTGAAAAAAATCAGGCTTATTTGTTTAACGTCAAAAGCTCATCCACAGGGGAACACTCCTCATGACGCCGACACCTTATCGACAAATTGTGACGGACGGTTTATGGGATAATAACGCAGGTTTTGTACAACTATTAGGGCTATGCCCCCTGCTGGCCGTCTCTAACACTGTCATTAATGCTTTAGGCTTAGGGCTTGCCACTCTATTAGTGTTGACTGCTTCCAACACCACTGTGTCCTTGATCCGCAATCTGGTTAGACCGGAAGTGCGTATTCCCGTCTTTGTGCTGGTTATCGCGTCCTTTGTGACCGCCATTGAACTGGCCATGAATGCCTTCTGGCACGAGCTTTATAATATATTGGGTATTTTTATTCCGCTGATCGTCACCAACTGCGCTATTATCGGCCGTGCCGAGGCGTTTGCGTCGAAAAACAGCGTGCCGCGGGCTGCCTTAGATGGTTTTGTCACTGGTCTCGGTTTTGCGATAGCTCTGGTGCTGCTGGGCGGGCTACGAGAAATCATTGGCCAGGGCACGCTGTTTAGTCAAGCTCACCTGATGTTTGGCGAAGCTGCCCGGAATATGACGTTACACATGATTAACGATTACCGGGGTTTCCTGCTAGCGGTGTTACCACCGGGCGCTTTTATGGGTTTAGGGTTGCTGATCGCCATCAAAAATATGATCGATGCCCGCCGGGAACGCCAGCGGACCAGAAAACGCACCATGGCCTTAAAAGAAATCAATGCGTAAGCCTACTTGCTGCCCATGAATTCTCAACAATGCCGGGAATTGTTTTCCCGTTTGCAAGCCGCCAATCCTGAGCCAGCCACTGAATTGCGTCAGACCACCCCTTTTGAGCTGCTGGTGGCGGTGATACTCTCGGCCCAAGCAACAGATAAAAGCGTCAATCTCGCCACAGCCCGTTTGTTCCCTATAGCCAATACGCCACAAGCTTTGTTAGATCTCGGTGAAACGGGCTTGATGGACTATATAAAAAAAGTGGGTCTGTATAGAACAAAGGCTGCCAACATTATCAAAACCTGTGCCTTACTGGTGCAACTTCACAACGGTAAGGTGCCCCATGACCGAATAGCCCTAGAAGCATTACCAGGGGTGGGGCGCAAAACAGCCAATGTGATTCTCAATGTGGCTTTTGGGGAACCCACCATCGCGGTGGATACCCATATTTTTCGTCTCGCCAATCGCAGCGGACTCGCTCCCGGTAAGAACGTCGTGGAAGTGGAAAAAAAATTACTCGAAGCCGTCCCCGATGAATTTAAACACTATGCTCATCATTGGTTGATTTTGCACGGGCGTTATGTCTGCATCGCCCGTAAACCTCGCTGTGGAGTCTGCATTATTCGGGATGTGTGTAGCTACCCAGAGAAGACCATAGGGATTACATAAAATACTATTCAGTCCTTATCTAACCGTTATAATAAATGCCGATTTAACGACGGTTACACCAACGCCTACCGGTAGCCATAAAGATAAGCACCCACAGGTATCACGTATTTACCCGTCGTGGAAATTTTTTAACGAAAATAATAGTCACAGGTACTCCATGATTTCCCCTGAGGAATTGTCTCAGCTACTAGCCCGCTGCGCACTTAATGATCGGCATGCGTTTGAAGCACTTTATAAAGCCACTTCGGCGCAACTATTTGGTTTGATTTTACGTATCGTTAAGAACCCGGATTTGGCGAGCGAGGTGCTTCAGGAAGGTTACGTGAAAATTTGGAATCGAGCCGGTGACTTTCGTGCTGAAAAGGCGCGTCCTATAACTTGGATGGGGACCATTGTGCGTAATCAAGCGATTGATCTACTTAGGCGTTCCAGCCACGAATCAGGGTCTTCTGAACCGGTGGATGAATTGCATTGGCTTGCGGATGAAGGAGCAGGACCTTTTGAGCTGACCAGTCAGTCCCAGCAAAACCACTCTTTGCGCGAGTGTCTTGGTCAATTAGAGGACGCTCAGCGTCAGGCTATGATGCTTGCTTATTTTAATGGTCTAACCCATGAGCAACTGGCTGACCATTTGAAGATTCCTTTGGGAACCATCAAGTCCTGGTTGCGAAGAGGTCTTATGCGTTTGAAAAAGTGTTTGGAAGAACTATGAATTATCATAACCCCGAGTTGGCTGATCTGTTGGCGGTCGAATATGTTCTGGGCACCCTTAAAGGACGGGCGCGGCAACGGTTTGATGGGCTGTTGTACGCTTCTCCGTCGTTACGTCAACGGGTGCAAGACTGGGAATTGCGGCTTAATCAATTAGCTCAAGATGTACCTCCAGTTACTCCCCCACAAGCTGCTTGGGAGGGCCTGCAATCGCGTTTGTTTCCACCTCCGACTCCGTCTACGCCGGCAACAAGCCGCTTTGAACGGCTCGCGTTTTGGCGTGGGCTTACCCTCGGCAGTGCTGTGTTAGCTAGCGTATTAGCCGCGCTATTACTGGTAAGACCTTTTACCCAAGACACCTCCGGTTATGTGGTGTTACTCAACGACAAAAAACAGTATGAAACCACCTGGATGATAAGTGCGCCGACCGACTTGCAGCAGCTTTATGTTAAAAACATGAAACCTATCCAGTTACCGAAAGATATTCGTTGTGTGCTTTGGGTACAGCCGGAAGGTTCTTCACAGCTCTATCCCCTGGGGGTATTGCCCGATAAGGGCGACACTATGAAGCTACAGATTGACAAAAATATGCGTCCTAAATTACCAGGTCAACTGTTGGTCACCCGAGAAAATATGAGTGGTCCCATGCCGACAAAACCCAGCGGACCTGCTAAATACGAAGGCCAATGGATGCCGGTTGAGGCTTTTTAGGGTAGCGCCCTTCCTTAAAGTTTTCTCTCGGGTTCGACTAAGTCTCGATAGGCATACCAAGTTGCGTGTCCAATCAGCGGTACAGTAATCGCCAAGCCGAGAAAAAAGGTCGCTAAACCAACCCCTGTAAAAACCACAATCAAGACAGCCCATAACACCATCGGACCAGGATTCAAACGCACCGCCGTCAGACTGGTTACCAGAGCCGTAATCACATCTACGTTACTACGATCCAGCAGCATAGGAATGGATACCACACTGATGGCGAATACCACGCTAGCTATAACCGCTCCGATAGCCATGAACACCATGAGGAACCGTAAACCGTCCCCGGAGAAAAAGATATTAGCGGTACTACTGTCAACACTTGGGGTTGAGGAATTGAGAAAAACTAGGGCGAAAATCACTGCGGATAAACGCGCCCAAACAATCATCACCAATCCTAAAGCAATACCAAACAGGAGAATGCCCTTTAAATTGGCGTTCCAAGCGATCAGTGAACTCCCTAACCGAGCTGGCTCACCCTTTTCTAGGCTGCGGCTCAACGCATAAAGCCCGGTGGCCAAAAACGGACCGCCCAGCAAAAAACCCGTGCCTAACGCCAATGCCATATGAAATTTTCCAGCCACCATAAAGGTCAAGTAATAACCCATGACCACAAAAATAACGCCGTAAAAACCACTGGCTAAAGGGGTAGCCAAGGTGTCTCGCCAACCGGCTGCCAGCCACTGCCACGGTTGATCAGCGGTAATCTTTCGTACCCGGGGTGAATTGAGTGAGCCTTGAATGATTGGGACTGATTCGGCCATTAACTTTTCCTTCCTTCACAGAGGGGATTCGGGCGCATACAACCGCGTAACTTTATTAGCAGACGCCTCACAATAAACTGGTCTACCCAAAGTTTAGATGATTATACCCATTTCATGAAACGGCGCTTGCGGCGCACAAAGGAAAAGTATTAACGGAGTGCTCAATTAGTACTCTAAAAGGCGTAAAGGTAGCCGATGTTGTCTGGAGTTCCGAAGCTTTTTTTGATAGAAACGGTGTACATACGCCCTATGACGAAGCACCCGAGTTATGTGTAGAAATCGTGTCACCTTCAAACAGCGAAAAAGACATGGAAGAAAAAAGGAGTCTTTATCTTGCAAAAGGCGCAAAAGAAGTATGGATATGCAATGAACAGGGAAAACTTACTTATTGTTGCTATCGCGGGCAGTTAGAAAAATCTCAACTTTTTCCAACCATGTTTGACAAGCTTGAAATCTAATATTTACCGTTGCGCTAAGAAGATTTGTGGGGTCAAAATCAGGACGCCACGAAATAGATTTAACACCAATAAATCCTTATCTCCAGTGACAATATGGGTAGCATTGCCGCTCAGGGCGAGTTCGAGAAACTTATTGTCCTTTGGATCACGACAGTCATTCACGACATCATTGACAACGACTAACTCAGCGTTCCCAACTAAAGTTGCGAGGAACTCAAGTCGTTCATCTTCATGCACATATTTGTCAAAATAGGGACGGCGCAAGACGTCATTTAGTTCTGTCACAGTGGCGGACGAAATAAGAACCGTACTCTGCTCTAGCGCTCGATCAAATGCTTGTCGCGAAACAGAATATGGCAAAAGCGCTGCACTGACGACCACATTGGTATCTATCACTACACGCACGTTATTTGTCATACAACAGCGACTTCAAGATCTCTGGTGTAAGGCCACGCGCCTCAGCGCGGGCGCCCATCTCGTCCATAACGGTTTGGAGGGATTTTTTTTGAGTGTTGGTAAGTTCTTGTAATCGGAGACTGAGGAGAAGCTGCATTTTCTGTTGCTTTTCTGGTGAAGCCTCTACAAAGGCCCTACCAGCCTCTGTGTCAACCTGAATTGTGATAGTTCTTGTGTTCATGATGAGATTTTGTCCAATGCAAACAACATTAGCCGAAGATTACGCTTCAGCACCGGGATGCTAAGAGCATTTACTAGCGTGCGCATTAATTTATATTTTCGTATGGAGGAGAACCTCGACAATATGTTGGTTGTTCTTGGGAGAATTTTTGAAAACGGCGTAATCTGACATTTTTAGTCAATTTTGAAGCAACTTCGTTGAAAACGCCAACCTGCCTCATGTTGTCCTGATTTGTTTTTGTGGAGGCTTAAAGACATTGATTAAAAAATCAATTTAAATAAATCGCATCATAAAAAAACAAAAACGGGTTCATTAAAAAATTTTTGGCATAAAAAATGTGTGTAAGAAATTAAATTTTTTAATTGGCATTTTAAGGAAAGGAGAAAACAACATGGGAAGTTACGTTGAATCAAATCTTATTAAAGATGAACAAGTTCAATATGAAGGCAAGATAAGCATTTGGTCTTTACTACCGAAAATACTGCTCGGTTCATTACTATTACTGTTCTATGGTGTTGGGCTGATATTCTGGGCTTCTGCGGCGATTACCTACTTTAACGTCAGTTCTGGATAATTATCCTGTGATAGGCTGTGTCTCCAGTAA
>CAZGON010000002.1:40883-47832 GCA_964527085.1 uncultured Candidatus Competibacteraceae bacterium | reverse complement strand
TCAAACCTCGGTGAGTCCCCCGGCAGAGCCGGGGGCTTACCTCACTGAGTTATTGACGCTCAGAACAGTTTTCACCGATCATTACCACTGTAGTGCCTGGAATTGGGGTTCTGTGACGCGAACAAAGCCTTGAGTCATATATTCACTGATTCTCGAGATTATTCTTGCCCCAGCGCCGCGTTCCCCATAGATCGCGGGGCAACTCCTGACTTGCTTACCAAGGACGCTTGTCACGAGAGCAATCGCGTGCGCTTGATCAATACCAGATAGTTGGTTGGCTCCGTATCTAAGCGTCAGGTAGCGCTCTGTATTGTCCCTAAAAGTGATACAGGGAACTTTCAGAATATAAGCCTCCTCCTGGATACAGCCGCTATCAGTGAGTATTGCAGAGGCGTGCTTCTCATAACAGAGAGATTCGATGGGCGGCAAGGGCTCGATGAGGTGAATCGAGCTGCTGAGTTCTTCTTTTAGTTTGAAATTTGCAAGTGCATCTGCCGTTCTGGGGTGTAAGGGAAATACCACATCGCAAATATTAGTAGAGATCGCATTGAGGGTATCCACTACACATTGCATATGGGCCCGCGAACGAGTTAGCTCTCGCCTGTGCAGCGTTACGTATAGATAATCACCAGCCATCGGCTTTTCGTGAAGCTTATGCTGGAAATTGTGAATAACATCGACGGTAGTATTGCCTTCGACCAGTACCTGACCCCGTACATCCGGTGAAGCTATGAGCAAATCGTACTCGTAATAAGTATAGGGAAATAACAAGTTTGCGACGTTATCCACCATAATTCGATTCCGCTCTTCTAGCATGAGCGGATCACGAGAGCGCAGGCCGGCTTCCACATGGGACACGTCAATATCCATGTAGAGGGCAGCCAGCGCACCTGCAAGAGAAGCCGCTGTATCGCCGTTGACGATGACGTGCTGGATATTATTCTTTTTATAGCCGCTTTGAAGCCACTCAATCGCTCTTCCCAGTTGGTAGGGCATAGCAAGCATGTGATCTGCCTGATAGCCCATGTCCCGATAGATATTATCCCGCATCAACTCCTGGGAGTGCTGGTTGGTATGAAATACTTGAAACGAAATTTTTTCTTCACGCAGGGCTTTGATTATGGGGTAATTTTTGATTATTTCGGGTCGTGTACCCTGTACGATAGCGATACTCATGCTTATCTAGTAACAACAGAATTGGCGAAAGCGTTGGCAACTACAGCATTTCCCTGCTCATTAAAATGTACGGGATCGACATAGCACTCTCGGGTCAATTCGGGAAATAGCGTTAAATGGGCCACGTCACATACTTCCACCACTAGCTTGATCTGTTTGTTGTAATCGTCTCTTTTGGAGCTGGCGCTCTTTGCAAAAAAGGCGTGGCTATCGGGCCAAATCGGTGGTATCTCACCACAGTGGATGACCTTGAATCCGTGAATCGCCAGGGCGTCGAGAATTTGGCGATAGTACTCCGCAAACAATGCAATAGGAGTATCATTACCTACATCGTTCGCCCCAATAAGAATACACGCTGTGTGTACATCGCTAATTTCCATTAGCTCTTTACTCAAGCGAAACCAGAGATCGCGGGCGGTGTGGCCGTTTGTGCTTAAGTTTAGGGTAGTCCAGGTATAGGGTGTAGAGCGGTTAAGCTCTCGAACCAGATAGAGCGGATAGCAGCCATAAGTTCTGGCTCCAAAGCTCTGACTGTCGCCCCAGCAGATAAGCTTTTGATAATTCACCGCTATCCTTCCTTGAGAAAATTCACTTTAGACAGCCCGGAACAAGGACTTAATGTAGCGGAGAAAATTATTACTTGCAAACTTTTTATAAGTTTATAAAGGTACATTAGAGAGAGCGGTCCTAACCAAATGATCGCTGGCATAGCCTGTACAAGGGCTTGTTGATGTCGATCATGAACTACTCGTGGCTAAAGCCATCGAGCTGACGACCCGGTTTACCGGTCGTTGAAGGTTTGGTTGCAATGGTGTCCTGAATTTCCTGCTTACGGGCTTCCAGACCCATTCGTTCGACGACTCGATCAACCGGCAACTCCGCCAGCAATTTATCGAATTCCCCTTTCTCAGCTAGAAGCTGACGGTATTCGTATAATTTCATGACTTACCTACCATCGATCCCTGCAATTGCAGAAGCTGCCCCTGTACCATCGCTTTTTCCTCAATAAGCTGTTTATTCTTTTCTTCCAGCAACGTCAGGCTATCCATAGCCTTTGCTCGTGCGGTATCCGCTTTTTCCAACGCCTGCTGCAATCCCACTAACTCTTGCTTTGCCGCCGCGTGCTCTGCTGTCAACGTATTCACTAACCGTTGCAACTCTTGCTGTTGCCCGGTCAGTGCCTTGTTTTCTTTCTCTGCCATGTGTCCCTGATGGGTTAACCTGGCGATATCTTGCGCCTTCAGTTCTACAGTGTTTTTTAACTCCTGAACCTCATTTTGAAGCTCCACTACCTGTTCCTGATCTTGCCTATGTGCCGCCTGGGAATCCACGAGCGCCCTTTCCGCTAACTTCACTTGTGTTGTCACGCGCTTTAACTGATCCTGAAGTTGCTGCGTCATGGCGCGGGCATCCTCCCGTTCCCGTTGGCGATCCTCGGCAATCCGCTGCTGATAATGCTCAAAATGCGCCCGAATATCACGGTTCTCCTGGCGTGCTTCAGCCAGTGCTGCTTTTAATTCGTCAACCTGCATAGTCACAGCGGCCAGCTGTGTCTCACGCTTTATCTCTCTTTTCTCGGCATCAACAAGTGCTTGATTTAACGCTTGATTCTGTGCCTGTGCCGTTGCTAACTGCTGGGTCAGTTCGTCCTGTCGGACAGTTAGCGCCGCCACCTGCTTTTCTGCCGCTGCCAGGGCTTTGGCTAACTCCTCACGCGCCGCTACAAAGTCTGTCTGTGCTTGCTCAATACGCGCCTCAGCACCTTGTTCCACTTGCGTATACAGCACTTTAACTGCCTCTAAGAGCGTCGAAGGCAATCCTACAGCCCTACCTTCAACATCGCCTGCTTGCCTTTCTCGCCAACGCCTCAATAAAGGCGTCAACGTACTCTTACTCCCCCCACCTATTACGTCACGGACACGATCAATCGTTGGTGCTTGCCCTTCACTAACTAACCGATCGGCTGCCGTAGCGACCTCCGTATAAGTAACCCCAGGACGTGCCATAGTTATGATGATCTCCTGATTAAAGACTATCTAGATTATTTCATACCGTACTACGTACTATGTAATATAATATTTTTGTACGTTTATGGATAGTCCTATAAATTACTTTTATAATCTACGATAAGGATACTTATCGTGGGTTATACTAAAATAGGGCGTTGTTACCTTTGGGGATAGGGAGTAAAAAATAGGGATTGGCCACGATTATGAAAGACAAGCCACAGGGGAGCCTATTGAGTGAGCGAAGCATCAGCAAAGCACGATAACGTACCGGTACGGCTGGACGAGGCGGGGGTAGACCTTCCATACCCACTTGTACCGTCCCCCACTGAGTTGCTGCATCACTATGTTAAAGCCGCGACAGCCGATAACACCCGCAAAACTTACCGCTCAGCCATCAAGCAGTTTGAGCGCTGGGGGGGACGGCTACCGACAGACCGAGACACCTTGGTGCACTATCTCCTGTCACGGGCCGAGACCCTCAATCCACGCACGCTTTCGTTGCATCTGACCGCCATCAGCCAGTGGCATGGCTATCAGGGCATGGCGGATCCGGTGCAGGACCCGTTGGTGAGAAAGACCCTGACGGGGATCCAACGCCTTCACGGTCGCCCCAAGCAAAAAGCCAAAGCGCTGCGTTTAGAACATATCGCGGCGATGGTGGCGTATCTAAGCGGGCAACCGGACAGCAAAAAGATCCGACGGGACAAGGCATTGGTGCTGGTAGGCTTCTTCGGGGCCTTCCGGCGTGAGGAGTTGGTCAATCTCAGGGTCACGGATCTGCACTGGGAGCCGGAAGGGGTACTGATACAGCTCCCTCGCTCAAAGACAGATCAAACCGGTGAGGGCTTGTGGCGGGCGTTGCCGTTTGGCAAGGCGGCTGTCTGTCCAGGAGTAGCTTTGAAGGTGTGGTTAGCGGCGGCAGACATTACCGAAGGACCGCTGTTTCGACCCGTTAATCGCTGGGATAGGGTTCAAAAAAAGGCGCTCCACGCAGGTGCGGTGAATGCGCTTTTAAAAAGTTTGGGCGGGGCCTGTGGGTTTGATTTTGTACCCGAGTTGAGTAGTCATAGCTTTCGCCGGGGACTATCGACATCGGCGGCACGCGCCCAGGTGCCGTTTGATCTCATCAAGAAACAGGGGGGCTGGAAGAGCGATGCTACCGTCTGGGGGTATATTGAGGAGGGCCAGCAGTTAGGAGAAAATGCGGCCTCAGCGTTAATGGAAAAGCTTGCGTCTCTGATGACAACCGGGAACAGCTAATCTCACCGTCAGCCACTGCCACAATTTGCTCTCTCAGCGCTTCCATGATACAAAAATAAACCATCTCAACCACTTTTGTGGGTAACATTACAACTACTGACTCACTTGGGGGTGCCGTGATAGAACATCAAGACGTTTCTTTATTATTTGCTTTGAATGAGGCGCCTAGCATTGCTTCGTTTGTTTTTTTCAGCACTCCTCTATCTACCCCCTCCCTGTCTGACCTTAAAACGCCCAGATTGGCGCCGTATGGTAAAGTAAGTAATAAACTAACCTATCGGTTAAGGCTTTGTCGCGCTATCCTCATACGAGGGTGCTGCTTCATCATTACTCAGTGTGCTTGGAGGATTTACAGGAGACAACGTCTATGAAAGCTATTTTGGAGGGTATGCGAGTTGTGGAGGGTTCGGCTTTTGTCGCCATGCCACTGGGAGGGATGACATTGGCGCAAATGGGGGCCGATGTGATTCGGTTTGATCCCATTGGCGGAGGGTTGGATTATAAACGCTGGCCAGTGACCCTAGATGGTAAACGAAGTCTGTTTTGGGCAGGTCTCAACAAAGGTAAGCGATCAATTGCGGTTAATTTTCGCAATCCGCAAGGTCAAGAATTACTCACGCAACTTATCTGTGCCCCTGGGGAAGATCGAGGCTTGTTTGTGACCAACTTTCCCGCTCGCGGTTGGCTCGACTATGAGACGTTAAAAGCTCATCGCGATGACCTTATTATGGTCAATTTAACAGGGCGTCGGGACGGTGGTTCGGAAGTGGATTATACGGTAAATCCCAAAGTAGGTTTTCCTTTGATGACAGGCCCGCGCCTTTGGCCTCGACCGGTTAATCACCTGTTACCCGCGTGGGATTGCATCGCTGGGCAAATGACGCTCGTGGGTTTGCTCGCCGCCGAGCGACATCGCCGTCTCACCGGCGAGGGCCAGTTGGTAACACTGGCGCTCAAAGATGTGGCGTTAGCCATGTTGGGCAACCTTGGCACCATTGCTGAAGTCACTGTTAACGATGTAGATCGCACCAAAGATGGCAATTATCTCTACGGAGCTTACGGCCGTGATTTTGGCACCTTGGATGATAAGCGGGTTATGGTGGTGGGGTTAACGCCCTCCCAGTGGTCGAATCTGTGTAAAGCCACTGGTCTTGGTGAAGACCTTGACGCCTTAGCCAAGAAACTCGGTCTCAACTTTCAGACCGAAGGGGACCGTTTTCGCGCTCGGCGACAGATTTCCCAGGTATTAGAGCCTTGGTTCCGTACCCGTTCTCTTTCAGAGGTACGCCAAGTGTTGGATGAGCATCGCGTGACCTGGGCTGAATACCGCAATGTCCGTCAAGTTATCGACCGAGACCCTGACTGCTCACTGGACAATCCTATCTTTTCTATGCTCGATGATCCGGGTATCGGTAATTATCTCGCGCCCGGATCGCCCTTTGACTTTGGTAAGGCTGATCGGGCGCCCCTCCAGCGGGCGCCTCTCGTGGGCGAACATACGGACCAGATTTTATTGGAGGAGCTGAGACTTAGCGAGAGCGAAGTGGGTCGTCTGCATGACGAAGGCATTGTGAGTGGTCCGCAACGGGATTGATAAATGGCTATGGAAAATATCGATCTGCAGAACTGGGTCGGCAAAACAGAAAAAACCGCCGATTGTCTCTACAAAACGCCGCTTAAAGCCCTTGCTCTGACTTTAAATTATCATGATTTCGAGGCTGGCGAGGGGCATCCCCTCCCTGAACTCTGGTATTGGCTGTATTTTTTGCCCATGGTCAGTATGTCGCAAGTGGGCGGCGATGGGCACCCGAAGCGAGGAGGCTTCTTACCGCCCATTGCGTTGGAACGCCGTATGTGGGCCAGCGGCCGACTTACCTTTCATGAGGATCTCGTGATTGGGGAAGAGATTCAGAAAAGCTCTGAGATCGTCAAGATTTCTGAGAAAGAAGGGAAAGCTGGAAAAATGGTGTTTGTGACCGTAAAGCACCAAATTCAATCAGCCCGTGGTGTGGCCGTCGAAGAAGAACAAGACATCGTTTATCTGCCTATGCCTAAATACTTTGTACCGCCCAAACCGAACCCTCTCCCCGAGGGTCTTGATTGGAAACAACCCTACCCCATCGATCCGGTACTGTTATTTCGCTTTTCCGCGTTGACCTTTAATGGTCATAAAATCCATTACGATTGGCGCTACGCCACAAAAGTGGAGAAATACCCAGGTCTTGTCGTACATGGACCCTTGCAAGCGCTGTTGCTGTTTGAATCCGCAAAACAAAAAAATCCTGGTAAAAAACCCGCATCTTTTAAGTTTCGCGCCATGCGACCCCTGTTTGACTTTGATACCGTATATCTTGCTGGCCAAACCAAGCCGGATGGTAGCGCCGACGTCTATACGGCGGATACTGAAGGCAACATCGCCATGCAGTCTACCGTCACCTGGAAATAAACATGACCGAACGATTAGAACGATCAGTTTTGCTGGTGCCCGCGTCCAACTGGGAGCG
>CAZGON010000002.1:16253-40873 GCA_964527085.1 uncultured Candidatus Competibacteraceae bacterium | reverse complement strand
CCGCTGCTTCCCAGGCCGACGCCGTGTGTATCGACCTTGAAGACGCCGTCACCCTCGATGATAAAGAGACCAGTCGTATCAATATCATCCGTGCTTATAACGAGTTGGATTTTGGCAAAAAGCTGAAGTGCTATCGCATGAACGGACTTGATACCTATTTCGCCTATCGCGATATTATCGATATCGTTGAGGCGGCGGGTAACCACATCGATCTAATTGTCGTACCCAAAGTAAACCGCCCAGAAGATATTTATGTGGTAGACATCTTGTTAAGCCAAATCGAGGACTATAAAAAGATTAATCACCGCATCGGTATCGAAGCCCTGATCGAGACTGCCGCCGGTTGCCTCAACATAAAAGAGATTGCCGCCTGTTCGGAACGATTAGAGGGATTTATCTTTGGATCTGGTGATTACGCAGCGTCTATGCAAATGCCGTTAGCCTCCATCGGCGAGTTCGACGATAACGATAAACTTTACCCTGGTCATCGCTGGCACTATGTGATGCATGCCTTGGTTAGTGCCGGACGCGCCTATCAAAAAAGGATTATCGACGGTCCTTTTGCCGGTATTAAAGACCCCGAAGGATTAAAACAGGCGAGTTCTATTGCTCGCGTTATGGGGTTTGACGGCAAGTGGTGTATTCATCCTAACCAAATAGAAACCGTCAATGAGACGTTTGTTCCATCCAGCAAAGATATAGAATGGGCGCAGACTGTGCTGAGTGCTTATGAGGTTGCTCGCAAAGAAGGTAAAGGGGCTGTCAGCGTGCAAGGGAAAATGATTGATATCGCGTCTCTTAAAATGTGTGAGACCATCGTGGCGAGGGGGAAATTAGCCGGTTTGTTGGATTAGTTTTTTTGGATTTGCTGCGGATTTGCTGCCATCATTTTTTGTAATCCTTCCTCAAGGGAGACGTTAGCAACGATACCTAGCTTCTCCTTAGTCCATCTGGCATCCCCCTGGGAATAACGAATATCCCCCACTCTAGGACCTTTGTATTGAATGATTGAATGTTTTGGATAACCCTCACGAAAAATTTCTAGTACTTGATTAAGGGAAGTTACCCGACCCGTACATAAATTATACCGTCCAGACACAACGTTGCTGGATGTGAGGGCATAAACGTTAGCAAACTTAATATCTTGTACTGAAATAAAGTCACGGGTCTGTTCGCCATCACCATACACGGTGATAGGTCGGTTGGAACGAAAACATTCTAAAAAAATGGATAGCACACCGGAATACGGCGAATGGGGATTTTGCCGTGGACCATAGACATTAAAATAACGGAAACAAACCGCCTCTACCCCAAAACTGGTCGCATAACTCAGTAGCATGGCCTCACTGGCCAGTTTTGCTCCGGCGTAAGGAGAACAGGGATGAGGTTCATCACATTCCCTATGGGGCAGTGAACCGCTGTCACCATAAACGGCTGCCGAGGAGGCGAAGACGAATCGACGACATCCGTACTCTACGCACAAACGCATCAATAGATCAGTTCCATAAAGATTGATGCCCGCGTTCAAGTCAGCCTTTACAAAACTTTCCGCAACACTTACCAATGCCGCCAAGTGCAACACCCCATCAAACTTATATTGCTCAAAAAGCCCCCGCAATTCTTGCTCGTTGGTAATATCAATCCGTTGAAAGAAAAAACCTTTTTTGGATTGTGCACTGTGCAAATTTTCTAAATTGCCGGTTCGTAGGTTATCAATACCGATGACTGAAAAACCATTTTTTAAAAGAAAATCGACAGAATGACTACCTATAAATCCTGCAGCGCCAGTCACTAGAAACGCCATAACAATGCTCCCCCAGGAACAAGATTTAGATCTATCAAATAAAAAAACATGATAACGATAAGTAACAAAAAATATTTTCTTAAAGTAAAGGATTACTAAATCATAATCCACGCTGAATTATTTTATTCGGCAAATAGTTACAACACTCACTAACAAATGTTGCAACATGGTTTTTAGTCTTTCAAGCTGAATCTTGAGTGCCTAAGATATTGAGGAAGAGCAAACCATAGAAGTTCCCTGTTATTGGTCAGTTATTGTGTATATATACATTTCAATTTCGTTACAAATATTATACAAATTCTCGCTAATTTTGTTTTTTCGAGGAACTGTTTTTATGAATAGGATTCAAAACCCAGACAAAGTTTAGCCATAACTAGGGGTCGATTATGTCAGCGGTGTTTGAGGTTAATGATTCGGTCAATATGTCATTTCAGGTGCCTTTTACCCATCAATTACGATTCACCAGGGACGTGGCTACTGATGAATTTGAGGTGCTTCTGAATACCCTTGAAGGCGAAAAGGGAAAACCGCCTAAAGTAATGATCGTTGTTGATGGCGACGTTTACACTCACAGCGAATGTGTACGAACGCTGGGAGAGCGGCTGGTTAATTCTCAACAAATAGACGTAGTTGGTAACGACAATAAGATCTGTTTATTAGTTGGTGGAGAGGCTGTTAAAAACACATCGACGCCGGTAAAAAAAATATTAACGCTGATTAATCAGTACGATTTAGACCGCCGCAGTTATATTATCGTGATTGGAGGTGGCGCTATTTTGGATGCAGTGGGTTTTGCCGCCGCTACTGCGCATCGGGGTATTCGGCTCGTGCGCCTACCGACGACGACCCTCGCTCAGGCCGATTCTGGGGTGGGTGTTAAAAATGCCATCAACTACTTTGGTAAGAAAAATTGGGTAGGTACCTTTGCAGTGCCCTGGGCGGTGATTAACGACAGCGCCTTGCTAAAAAGTCTCCCAGATCGGGATTTCCGGTGCGGCTTTAGTGAAGCGGTCAAAGTGTCGCTTTTAAAAAGTAAAATGGACTTTGATTTTTTGTGCCAACACGCCACCAAAATCCGGGATCGGGATATGGCCTATGCGTTTCCAGGGATTCAAAAAGCGTGTCTGCATCATCTTTATCATATCACCCAGGGTGGCGATCCCTTTGAAGTCCTTGAAGCCAGACCCCTTGATTATGGTCACTGGTCTGCCCACAAAATGGAGCCCCTCAGTGATTACCAGCTCCGCCATGGCGAAGCGGTGGGTATCGGCGTTGCCTTAGACTGTATTTACTCTCATTTAAAATTTGGTTTTCCGCAGCAATGTATGGTGTCAGTGTGTCGCTGTCTACACGATCTTGGCGTGCCCCTTTGGGACGAGACCCTTAATAATGCCGATGCCATCCTGCAAGGTTTAGAGGAATTCCGGCAGCATCTGGGGGGACGACTCACCATTACTATGCTTCGCCAGGTGGCTGATCCCTTCAACGTCCATGATATTGACGTGAAAGTCATGCGTACAGCCATCGAAAAACTTTATCTTATGGCGACTCATCTGTCTAACACCCATCCCGTTGGTGTTGCCTCATTTAGCGCAAGTAAGGCGGCTACCCTATGACTACGCATACCCGTAGCAACGCCTACAGTGGGTTCGACACCTCCATCAACGTGGCGCAGATCCCAGCCAGTCTAAGTTTTCGACAAGCAGCGCTGCAGCGATTATTGTTTGAACTACAAGATTTAAAACGGCTAACATCGGCAGAATTTGAGGGTACCTTTGCTGCCCATCGCTATCGGCAAGTTATACATCGACTGGCTAACACAGCTGCAAGGTCAACTGACTCGGCCGACATTGCTGAACTCGCCCTCGATGAGACCGTTTGTGCTGTGGTAGCTACTCGGCTTAGCGCCCTGGGACCCGGAGTTTTACACCGCCTTGGTACGCCGCTAAGCCGTATTCGAGAGATTTGCCAAGCTGCTTTTGATGAACATAAAGGAGCTTGGTGCCGAACCATACCTGAACACTCCCTAAACAGGATAGCCAAAGCCTCGGATTTATCCCCCAGCGCCATGGCTAATGAACCGTTAGACATACTGATCAAACGGCTCTGCGACGAACCGCGGGCAGGCGCTACGGCCCCCCAAAAGAGGCGCATGTTAGTTGTTCCGCAAGAGTCCCAGGCCGAGCATTGTTATTTAACGGCTGTCACTGCTGTGGTTTTGGCCGACTACTTTGATGCAGATCCTGGTGAAGTGTTTGTGGTTGCCCTGCTCCACCATCTGCATAATGGGTTTATGCCCGACGCGGGATTTGCCGGAGAGACCCTATTGGGTGAAAGTCTTGCGGACATCGTCAACGCCGCCCGTGACCAGGCACTTGCCTATTTATCCCCTGCTTTGCAGGACATGGCTATAAAAGCGAGCGCCACCATAACCCACCTGGAGACCCCTGTAGCCCGGGTTGTCAATGCGGCGGATGCCATTGATCGGGTACTACAAACCCGCTTTCACGAACAGATGGCGAGTTTCGACGCCGCCCGGGTACAGCGGGAATTAGATTTGGTTCACGCCGGTCCGCTGCAAGCATTTCAGCGCACTGTTCTTAAAGATATTGGGCTGTGGTGAATCCCATTACAAAAATCCTTTCAGCAACTCCTATGAACCAGACTTTGATGGCTGAAGAGGAAAATAGGGTTTCTGTAATCAATCAACTCCAAGATCCCCTGGACGGTTCGATCTTACGTTTTGAACCAACTTGCGATGTGGGGACAGGGTTGTTAATGGGTCAGGTCCATAACTGGCCTATGGTAGACTCGGTGGCCATGTTGCGGGTCAACAGGGAGGAATTGTGTGAAGCGGTTTGTAACACCTTGCAACAGGGCAATCGTCAAGACGCTTTGCGACTCTTACTCAATGACCGGGATGATTTTGATGCTCAGCCACCGGCACTTATTGCAAATCTAGATGCGGTCATTGACTGTGTTTCTGCAACCGAACGCGTATGGGGTAAGTCCCTGTACTCGGTCATGCGACAACTAAATTTTGCGGGTGTCGCGGATTATTTCGCTGTGCGTCCTTCGACACCGACCTTTGTCAGTGGTCTTGAGCTGTTTGGTCAAACCGCAGGGGGTTGCACAAGTCTCGTAGATATAGGCTGCGGACTTGGCCAACTGTCCGGCTGGATTCAACGCCGGGTAAACATGCCCGTGGTGGGTATCGACACGGTTTTTAGCAAACTCTGGTTGGCGCGGCATAGTTTTTTGCCGGATGCCCAGTTGATTTGCTGTGATATCAGTCGCGGAAAACTCCCCTTGCCGCCCACCGAGTCGTGCCGGACAGCCGTGCTCTGTCATGATGCGTTTTATTTTTTTCGTGATAAAAGTTCAGTCCTGGCAAAAGCAAGGCAACTGGCGGGACCCCCCGGGGTTGTTTTGCTGGGTCATATTCATACGGATCGTGATCCCCATAAAGTCGGTTATCCTCAATCGATTACAGACTATCAACAATTGTTGCAAGAACAGGCAGCCGCGCCATGGGCAGTCATTGATGACGGTATGTTGGCGCAAGCGGCTCTCGATCAGCAGCCGCCAGCGCTGCAAACAAACTTTGCCGGATTACAGCAAAGCCCTGCAATTTCGGTTTGTATCGGTCGTGCAGAGCCTTTGCCCATGGATCTTCACTGTCTAGAAGAACCCTACCTAGCAAATCCGGCCCTGCAATTTGTCGGCAACGCCGCCCACCCGGTATGGCCATCAGCGTCCTTGGCTAACGAATATCGCGGGGCGCATTATTTAAACGAAACGACCCTCAACCGATTAACGTCTTCTGAGCGACGCCGGCGGCGGATTGAATTACCCAGCGATTTCGTTATGCCTACCGACGCACATTTCACTCATGTAATGGATAATCAGACAGCGGTTCGATGGGCTGTTGTGGGTTGCGGCTGGGTAGCCAGAGACTATGGTATACCGGCGATTGTGGAGGCTAACCAGGCGATTTTAACGGCGTGTATAGATGCCGATGCCGCTGCGCTAACAAGAGTCCATGAGCGGTTGCCCAAGGCGCTGCAAAAGTCCGTCCTATTGGGCCAAGCCATGAGTCATGAAACCCTTTCCCCAGTAGATGCCGTCTATGTGGCCACCCCTAACCATACCCATGCCGCCGTCGTGGCACGCTTGGCGACCTTAAAAAAGCATGTGTTGTGTGAAAAACCCATGACCACCACAGTGGCCGATGCCGAGGCATTAGTGAATGCGGTGGAGAAAAACCATATTCACTACGCCACTGCCCTTGATCAACGCCATCATCCGGCCCACCTTAAGCTACGCGAACTCATTATCAATGATCGGATTGGCAAAATTACCCAACTGCGTATCCACTATGCCTGTTGGTTACCCATTACCTGGTCCCCGGATCATCTCTGTCACGATAATTGGCGAGTAGACTTTAGCCGTAGCGGCGGTGGGGCAACCATGGATTTGGCTTCCCATGGCCTGGATTTAGTGGAGTTTTTGACCGGCGACAGGATTAGCTGGGTGAATGTCCGATTACAAAAACGTATTCATCACTACGACGTTTGCGATGATGGCGGTGTCGTCCTTATTGAAACAAATTCCGGCATATTGGCTTCTCTGCACCTGTCTTATGCCTGTCCCGATGCTCTGCCGAGACGCCGTTTGGAAGTGATAGGTAGCCACGGCATGTTACAAGCCACTAACACCATGGGGCAGACCGCCGGTGGCAAGCTTTTGGTGACGGATGAAACGGGAAAGCAGCACAACATTCCCTTTGATGATCAAGAGATTACTCCTTTCCGGAGCCAGCTGGAGGCTTTTTCCCAGGTCATCCTGCAGCGGCGTAAGCCATGGAACAGTCCGCGGCGTGAATTACAGACCCATACCCTGTTTCTTGAGTCCCTTCAACAAGCAGCCGCTCATCTGAACCTTAAGCCACCTGCTGGAGATAGCACATGCCGTTGATAAAATATGCCTGTGCCAACTGTGGCCATTGGCAGCCCTGGTTTGCTGACCAGTCTCCTTTAACCTGTCCTGTGTGTATGGATGTGCGTAACGCGCTGCCTGATGAGGGGTGGGATTTTAGACCCTTTAAGCAGGTCCAAGCCTTCCTCCAGACCCATTGGCAAACCGTCTGCCCCGGAATAGTCGGTTTTCATTGTTCGCCTGGGTTTGGACTGGGTGGCGTCGGTTGGTTGATTCTCCGGGAGGAAGGCAATATCGCTTTTGAAGCGGCCCCTGTTTATACCGAGCAGGCCCTTGCTGAGATTGAGCGATTGGGCGGAATCGCAACTTTAAGCGCTTCTCATCCCCACGGTTTTGGGGCGCTTTGGCAATTGCAAGAACATTTTCAGCCACAGGTTATGCTGCACCGTGACGCCCTGCCCTTTAGCAAAGCTTTTCAAGTTACCTGGCCGGTTGACGATTATCACCGTTTAGCTCAAGGTGTTTCGTTACACCATCTGGGCGGGCACTACGAAGGTCAAAGTCTGCTCTACCATGAGCAACTTGAGGCAGTGTTCTGCGGTGACGCCCTCAAGGTTGAATTTGTGGAGGGCAAACCGACGGCGATTTCTTGTCATAAGGGTTTCCACTACAAGATTCCTTTGTCCCACGATGAGTTGCGACATTATCACCGGGTTTTTAGTCAACTAGAATTCTTCCGTGTACTTACCCCCTTTGATTATGCAGAGGGTATAAACCGCAGGCATTGTCTGCAACTGTTTGAGCAATTGCTGCGAGGAACCCCCCATACCCTGCCCATTTTGTTGGATGAATTAGCATGACCAGTAATCCCCTTGAGCCAAACACGCTGTCTAGCAAACCTGCTTTAAACATCAACATCAATCCAGCAAACCCTAAAGAAAAACAACGTCTACAGGCCATTAACGCTTATCAATCCGCCCTGCCGCCGGGAACTTGCCGGCGCTTTTCCGTGACGCCCTTGGATAAGACCGGTATCCCGGTGTGGGTGATCAGTTATCGTAGCGAAGACGGCTATATGAATGATGGGATTGGTTACGGCGCCAGCGAGACGGAGGCGCTGTGTGGCGCTTTTGGAGAGTTAATCGAGACGTCTATGAACCATGCGGCAATGGGCCGCTTGGCTTCGATACCGAGAACGTCTTACCAACAGTTGGTTAAGCAGAAGGGCCATGACCAGGTGGCTGATCCGCGCACCTTGTGTTTAGAGGCCGGCGTCTGGGAACCGTTAACCCGACCGCTGGATTGGGTACCCGCCATGACCCTCAGTGAGCAACGGACAATATGGGTTCCAAGGGAATTTGTTGCCAACAGCGCCCAGCAATTGCTCCATAAAGATCCCTTGATTACGCCGATTACCAATGGCTTAGGCGCAGGTTGCAGCCGCGCACAGGCCCTCAGCCATGGGGTGATGGAGTTGTTGCAGCGGGACGGCAATGCCACTGCTTTTCGCGCCATGGATCGGGGTGTTGTGATTGATCTTGATGAAGTGCAGGATGCGGGTCTCAGGGACTTGTTAAGCCTTGCTAAACAAGCCGGTATCCAGGTGCTTGCAAAACTCGCCAGGACAGAGTTTGGCTTTACCAATGTCTATGTAGTGGGGATGGATAGGGATGATGATCCCTGGTTTTCTTTACAGCTCACCGCCTGTGGGGAAGCCTGTCACCTATCCCGAGAATCCGCCATCCGCAAAGCCCTGCTGGAATTCTTTGCAGCCCGAGTCCGCAAGACATTTATGCACGGACCCCTTGACCGTATTGCCCAGATTGCTGGATCAGAGTACCTCGACGATTACCTGCAACACTTTGATCTCGCCGCAGAAGAGCCGCGGGCCTTGAACAGCATGGTTGATTGGCTGCAGAAAAGCACGATGGAATTACGCCAGCAGCTTGAGAACAGCATCTTTTCCCAGCGCGAAACCGTTCCTCTGTCCACCTTGCCCACCACCCAAGAGACGCTTGCCGATGATCCAATGGCGCGTTTGTCTGTACTGCGTGAACGCCTTGCTGAGGCCGGACTTGATATATGGTTTACTGATTTTAGTGACGAAAATTCTCACAAACAGGGGGTTCACGCTATCCGCGCTATTGTCCCGGGTCTTGAATGTGAAACCCTGTCCTATAGTCGTATCGGTTATCGAGGCGTTTGTCGGGTCCTTCAAGAGGGTTTGGATTTTGTCCATGTGGGAAATCAACCCAAAGGCGGCTTAGCCATTGCCATGACGGAGTCACAAACCGAGATGGTTGGCGGCCCGGCTTGGCTTGACCAACACCGACTGAATGAAATCGTCGGTTCCCTCTATCCCCTTTATCGGGAACCCCATAGTCATGCGGCGCAATTTTTTTTAGCGCAAAAAAACCACCAGAAACCCTCATGGGACCGTCATAGTCTCTAGGACTTGCCATGCATATTTGCTTTATTTCCCGGCGTTTTTTTCCAGCCATCAGTGGTATGAGTGTCTATGCCTTCAATTTGCTCAAGCAAATGGTCGCTAGAGGGTATGCAGTGACAATGGTTTCCCAATTCCGGGCTGACCTCCAGGGAATAGGGATCTATGGCGGCGGACCACCGCCTGCAGTACCGGGTGTGCGCGTGATCGGTTTAGAAAGTAGCGGCGAACAGGAGGTCAACCAGGATCGCCCCGCTAACTTTGAGGCGGATATTCACACTATGGTCGATACGGTTGTAGAGGCTCATCAGCGTACCCCTTTTGACATCATTCATGCGCAATATGCCTATCCCACCGGATTGGCGGCCTTAGAAGCCTCGCGCCGTTTAAATATCCCTAATATGGTTTCCATCCAGGGGGGCGACGGCCACTGGGTGGGACTATGTTGTGCTACCCATCGCCATGCTATGCAGGCGGTATTACAGCACGCCGGCGCTCTTTTGATTGGTAGCCATAGCTTTGCTCGTGAGGTCCATGAAAACCATGCGGTGCCCCTTGATCGTTTTACCATCGTACCGGGCGCCACCGATATGGAGCGTTTTCGACCGAGACCGGATCGAGAACTGGGTGATCTCAGCAATCCTCCCCGATTTCTCTATCATGGTCGTGTGGATATACGAAAAGGCTTGCTGGAGCTCATCGACGCCATGGGGACGGTACATAAAACTAGACCCGATGCGAAACTGGTGATTTCTGGCATCGGTCCAGATTTGGAACAGGTAAAACATTACGCCACCGCTGCAGGCTTAGCAGCGCAAATCGACTTTTTAGGTCATACCGACTATACCGCCGCACCAGGTGTCTATCAGCATGGGGATATCTTTGTCTCGCCAACCTATAGCGAAGGATTTAGCAACACCATCTTAGAGGCGATGGCAAGCGGTTTGCCGGTCATCAGTACGGCTACCATAGGCGTGGTTGATTGTATCGAGCAGGGTCGCAATGGTTTGCTGGTACCGATCAAGTCAGTGGCGCCCCTCGCCGAGGCCATGCTTCGTATGCTCAGCAATGCTGCGTTGCGCAAATCCATGGCACAACAAGCTTTTAACGATGTGCAAGAAAAATACAGTTGGCCGGTTGTGGCTGAGCTGATTGCGAGTCATTATAAAAAGCTAGCCGGCAGTAAAGTTTCTAAAGGGTGGACAAAGATTTATGACAATGAGGCGGTGACGGTTTTAAACGCCGACCTGCGTTGTCGATTTCGGGCAGCCCCTCACCTGCTTTAATTAATCAACTCTTATGTCAACCGCGTTATTTATTTCACCTCATCTGGATGACGTGGCCTTTTCCTGTACCCGGCTGTTAGGGTTTATGGCAACCACAGGTTGGCGCTGTATTGTGGCGACGGTGTTTAGCCAATCGGTTCCAAATCCCCAGGGTTTTGCCCGCGAGTGTCAAACCAGCAAGGGACTGTCGGCGACGGTTGACTATATGAAATTACGCCGTAAGGAAGATCGACAGTTTATTGCTAGCCTCAATCAAGGACTTTCGCCGCAATACGCCATTGAATATCGCCATGGCAATTTTCCCGAAGCGCCTCATCGTGGCTACCATTCCGCCGACATGCTTTTTGGCGGCTTGCTTTGTGGAGATGATATCTTGTCTGAAGCAAAGCAATTGGTTGATGCGTGGATTGTTGAGTGGATGCCGACTATGGTGATTCTTCCATCGGGATACGGTTACCATGTCGACCATGTGCAAGTTTTACAAGCCACTCAACATCTTATTAGTCAACATCATAAGATGATACGCTACCGCGACACCCCTTATGTAATTCGCTATCCCAATACCGACGCGCCGTTATCTATGCAAGGCGCAACTCGGCTTCAGGTAATGCGGGAAACGGATGAGTGGTTTAAGACAGTGGGTCTTGATGCGATTGCCTGTTACCAAACCCAATTGCCGTTTCAGTATAAAGGCGAGTCGGCCATGCGAGAGACTATGGCCAGACATACTGAATGGTATTGGGCGTTCTAGAGGCTCCCTGAATAGGGAAAAATGATTAATATTGCGTCTTTTAAGATGTAAAAGACCGTTGTGGCAAGGGCGAAACTGGCGAGTCTGTTAACATGAATAATGTTGCTGGGCAGTACTGTGTGCTTTACAAGCTGGCACATCATTGGCGCTACCCAGCAACACTACGTTTATGCACTACGTTTATGATGACTTACTTGAATGATTTCTGGCTAGTATCATTAGAGCTATCCTGATTTAGAGATTCCCAAATCTCCCGCCAACGTTTCCACGGCATCATATACATTCTGTCCCAAGCTATAAATCCAAAGAATGCGACGAATAGAACAAGAGCATCAACACTAAAGTAGACCGTCCCAGCCTCCTGCAATCTAATGAGAAACGCTGTGTCAGGATCCCTTGAAAAAAAAACCGGAGGAACTAACATAAGCGGTCTACCGATTAGCCAGAAGATCAGCGTTGCCTTTATGATAATGGCCCATAGCGGCCATACAACAGACGGCGGTGTTTGATAACCGTGGGACCAGAGCCACCGATCAATAACACCTTTCCTTTTTATCGTGCCTTTAGGGTGTATTTCCTTATAGAATTGCTGCACTTTTTCCTGGTGATTCATGGTAAATCTAAACTTTTTTTGTCACGCTGCTGGAGCGGATTATCATTAAAATGATCTGCAGGATTGACCCTTGTGATGTTGGTTGGATCGGTGGCTCCATGTAATAAACCGACTACGGCCCCCGCAGCAGCCCCAGCGGCAGCTTTTATAGCAACGACCTGTGGAGGTACTCCGGGAGCTACGGTTGTCGCCGCTGCACTTGCCCCGCCACCGATAGCGCCTAATAATAAGCTATGTCGAATTGCTGCTATATCGATTTCGAGACAAGCAGCATCCCAGTCTCGTTGATTGCGTCCCCGTTTTGCCGTGTTACCTTCTACACAATGTAACGCTTTCTCAAATTCTTCCTGTGCATCTTTACTGCATTCGCTAAACTCATGGGTCAATTTTCTGTTCTCGATGGGTGTGTTTGGCGCTGTACGAATGCCAAGCGTGTTACCAATATTGGGCATAATATTTTTCCTTTTTTGAAAAGAGTCCCTAGAGTACGTTATGAGTTCAGTCGTTTCTATTCACCAAAAGTCGTAAGCCGAATGTCCAATATACGTCTGTTGCTGAGGGTACAAGCGCACGCGATGCTGGAAAACGGGCGCACCATCGGTAAAGTGACCTTAAACGGGTTTCCGCGCAATATTGCCTATACGATCTGGATTGATCCGAACGTTATTACACGATGATTGTGAGATATTCCGAATCACCGCCTTTTAAGGACGGTGAAGATTTTAAGACAGTGCCCAGTCACTCAGTAACATAACCGCACCTGCGCCAGTAACTCGATTAGCATAGCGGGCATCAGCAGTGACGAAAGTACCCCGCTCAATGACGGCAATTGCATGATAAGCCGCGTCATAAAAGGTTACTTGATAACAACGAGTAAGTTTGAGAACCACCGTCAACCATTGGCGCGACGGAATATATTCGTCGAGTTCAAACTTTATCAACGCTTTTAACCAACGCTCTGCCTGATCAGGAAACCGCCTAGCGATGGTATTACCGACTTCATAAACCGATAGTGACGGTACCCATGCACGGATGTCTTCATTGGCAATGGCTTCCCTAAGTAGCAATGCTTGGTCAGCATCTGGTTCGTTATTCCCTGGCAAAATCCACTTCAAAATCACTGAAGCATCAGGTACAACTAGGGGCGTTAACACTAATGGTTTTGCTCCCGGTCTTCACGCACCCATCTTACAACCTCGGCTGTACTAACGTTGGGGAGTTCCGTATGTAGCGCATTCATCTCGACAATAGCATCCCGGCGTCGGCGCCGTTTTGCCCACAAGCGAAGAGCATCATTAATGGTTCGACTGCGCTCCCCTGATGGAATCTTTTGCAGTAAGTCCCAGGTATCATCATCAATCATGGCATTTATCCGCTGGCTCATACCTTTCTCCCCTTAGTGTGTAGTACCATACACACTAAAATAGACCAAACATCCGTTTAAAACAACCCATCATTTTGCCAGTGACAGAACTAAACTAGTTACTGCTACTCTTCAGATTCTTCGTCAGAAAGATGGCCACCTGCGATGAGTTCGGCGACGATGAGCCGTTGCATGGCTTCATCTTTCCAGCCGGCTGGTTTGTCTAAACCCAGCCGTGCCAAGTAGGGTAGCGCAGTTTCCGGTATATGACGAACCTCGATGGCTTGAAACAGACTTTTCATCAAACTGCCGATAGACCCTAAACATGTCTTTAGATTTTTTAAAACTTTACCTAGTACGATCTCCTCTTCTGTGAAATCGTGACCGAAGGGGAAATCGGGAAATAGGCCCTGATTTTTAAAGGGCGTCATCTCCGCTTCAAGCCGCTCGACGGTATTGTTCCTAAATTCCGGCGGGATTTGGTAATCTTCGGGAATCTTTTTAAACTTTTTGGCTTTTTCCAACAATCCATCTTGAAAATTGGAATCAGCAATGTTGAGCAATGCGGCGATCACGTCCTTATCGGACTTACCCCGTAAATCAGCGATGCCGTACTCTGTAACGACTAAATCCCTAAGATGACGAGGAATAGTGATATGACCGTAGTTCCACACGATATTGGACTGCAGAACCCCGCCTTTTTTGCGGGTACTGCGTAGCATCAAGATAGAACGCCCATCCGTTAATGCATGGGCCATATCAACAAAATTATACTGCCCCCCTACCCCACTGATCACTTCGCCGTTTTCTAGGCCATCGGACACCGCCGCTCCTAACAATGTGACCATAATAGTGGTGTTGAAAAAACGCGCTTGTTTGCGCTGCAAGCGGGCCAATTCCTCATTACCATAAAGTTGATTGACCCGATTGACGGACGTCATAAAAAAATCTTTCCGTTTATCCTCACTTAGATTGCACAACGCTTGATAAAAACTCTGCGGCCCTAGAAAAAAACCCGCATGTAATAGGATGCCGTTGTTGAGTTCTGTTCCTAAACAATGGGCAAACATTTTTTCTCGGTTTTCAGTATTCTCTAAATCAGCCGTTATTGATAAACCCCCTGGCGTTATAATGGCGCCGTTGTCAAACCTTAACGCGTCTTTAAAAAGACCAAAGTGTTGTAACACATGGAAATCGTTTTCGGTGATCTGCGCCTGAATAACGTGGTGTTCTAAAAGAGTTGTGAGGATTTCAGGGGTGACTGTTTCGGTGATTTTGCCCTGGTTCAAAAGACGCTGAAGAGACACATGGTCATAAACCCGCCGCTTCAAGATATCGCTCTCATAAAGATGCCAGAAACCGTTGACAAACATTTCCGTAGAGCCGTAGAGACCTTTAGTGAACGGATCAGTGTCACCAATTTCTGTAATCACCTCAGCAAAGTGCGTTGAAACACCAACGTCAGTCAGCACTTTTTTATAAAGCCCATTGTTTTTGTGTCGCAGTTTGCTGGCGTAAACGATGGCATCACCTAGAGAGCCGATACCAATCTGCAACGTACCACCGTCTTTAATGAGAGCGCTGGCATTCAAACCCAGTTTATAATCGACGCTTTGTACCGGCAAATTAGGCGGACCGAATAAAGTAAAGTCGTCAGCGGGATCATCGATGACCCCATCAAAATGCGCGGGCTCCAGCATGGCATCGTGATACATAAAGGGCATACGATTGTTGACTTGGGCAAGTGCCGCTGTTTCGCGACCTTGCTTTTTCGCCTCCGCCAACAACGGCAAAAGATCTAAAGTGAGATCAGGGTTACTGCCTAAACTGTAATAGGTGTGACCGTCGATGGTTTTTTTAGCCACCATTTGCGCAATCACATTAACCCCATGGTGCATCAAATCCCGTACCACATGAGTATAGTTACTGCTAATATAGTTCTGTTGCGAGGCAGGGACGTTTAAATAACCCCCTGGTTTAAAAAAAAACTCAGCCACTTCAATATTAGCCGGCAGTTCACCATGACGAATGGCCAAAGCATAGTCTAAATCCGGATAATCGCCAAACACCCGCTCCACGAACGGCCCTAGAAAACGTTGCTCTAATTCGCTGGAGCCCTGGGGTTTTTCTAAGGTTAAAGCGGTGATGATTTTGAGATGAATAGTGGGATTTTGTTTAGCTTTTTTAAAAAAGCCGTTGGCTAATGGGTTTGGTTTGCCGATGCCAAGGGGTATTGCCAGCACAATGTGTTTACCAATCCGCTCGATAACGGCATCCACACAGGCGTCTACGCTTTCATAAAAAATAGGTTTTTGCATGTTGTCTTCCGAAGCACTGATGTAATCGCTACACTGTTGGTATTACAATAAAACCACCTTTATCTATTATCCACCTAAAGTAGCCCATGTTATGACACAAGCAAATAAACTCTTGGCGCGTCGTAGCTTCGAGGAAATCTGGAACCAACGCAATCTGGCTGCCATCGAGGAGATTTATGCGCCAGATTATATTGGCCACATCGCCGCCACTACGGATGTTATTCGAGGTGTAGAGGGATTCAAGCAGTTTGTTGGGGTATTTCAATTTTTGTTTTCCAACACCCGCTTTACCATTGCCGATCAGCTTGCCGAAGGCGAGCAGGTGGCAAGCCGCTGGACAGCACGCACCACGGACCAGCGGGAAATCATGGGTCTGGCGTCAAGTCGTGAGGTGATTACCTTAACGGGCATCAGTATTCAGCGCATGGCTGATGGGAAGATTGCGGAATCCTGGGACAATTGGGATGCGTTGGGAATTTTGCAGGGTTCGCGGGCTGATATTTTTGAACTGCTTTCCGTCGGCGCCTAGAGCGTTTTCGCTTTGACTGTACACAAGGCAGCCGAGGCGAGGTGCGCGGAATGTACATGTAGTACATGAGCACGCCGAGACCAAAGACTAACGATGTGTACAGTTGAATGGGAAATGCTCTAAATGTACAGACCACAAAGCTATGTGTTAAGTAGCGTAATCGATAAAATCCACCTTAACCCCTAAGCGCTCGGCGGCTTCAGCTAGCTTTATATCGGCAGTTGCCAAGGTTTTATTTTTACGTAATACCACAGCGACGTGCAAGGCATCTAAGGTACGCAGACCCGTGTCAAAGCGGTCGATAAAACGGTTAGCATCCCGATAGTCACTGACTCCAATCAACAACACTTCATAACTACCTGTATCGATGTGTTCTTGAAAAATAGTAATGATTTTCCACGCATCCTGTGACGATAAAGTACCCTCCCTAACTTTTTTCGAGAGTACTGAGATCATTTCCGTCTCAGTAAGCCAGCTGATGGCGATGCTGTTCTGGGTAGTTAAATAAGCCTGCGCTTGGCCCGAACCGCGTTCCGGACAATAATAAGCGGTCAGCAAGCTGGTGTCGGCATAAACAGCCATATTTAATACCGAGCGTTTTCTCGCTCTTTCAATAATGTTGTGGTTAACGCATCATGAACGTTAATGGAAGCTCTAAATTCCTTTAGATCGGGCAAAGGCTGTCTTGAACTGAAGCGGTGTTCGGCTACTAAGCGGACACACTGTTTGCCACGCCGGGTGATGATGACAGTTTCGCCCCGCTCAGCCAACGTTAATAGCTCGCTAAATCGTTGTCGAGCTTCACGCACATTGATTTCCATGGTTTTGTTGATGGTCTATTACAAAATAAGTACACTTTCAGTGTACGCAAAGAATACGTAAAGTCAAGGGCAAAGCAAATTGCCAGCCTACTCGTCATGGGAGCCATGACAGTAACTCAAACTCACGCTCAACCGACAGCGCTAACCTCAGTGTCCTATCACGGCAATCTGCGCCTCATTGGCTTAGTTGACTCGCCGCAGCTCTCAATGGGTTGAGTACTCTATCACTGGTCGCGCCTCAGCAAGCTTAGGCGCGACCCAACCGCTGACGCAGCGAGGGCTTATCAGGAGTTGCACAAAGGTGTCATAAATCTGCCATCAAAATGACATAAAGGCCACGTATTTTCTTTTTGGGTCTTGACCAATGACCGCCACGCTAACCATTACCTACCCTGTGGGACCTGAAAAGCTTATGCGTCTAAAAAAAACCATACTCATCATCGCGCTTACTTTTACCACTCTACTCATGTTGACCACGGTCACCTTTGCTGAAGAGCCAGCGACTGACACCAATGATCTGCTAAAGCACGCCTATCGCTGGACCCCCAGCGTACAGGTTGGCCCGCGGCCTTACTTCCTGGTCGACGATATGGACAAAAGCCAACTCAAGACAGAACTTCAAGCCTGCGCCACCGGAATAAATAAATTTAAAGCAACAGATTTCTCTATTGGCCACCGGGGTGCGCCTTTACAGTTTCCCGAGCATACCAAAGAGTCCTACGAGGCTGCCGCTCGCATGGGGGCCGGCATCCTGGAATGCGATGTCACCTTCACTAAAGACAGAGAGCTGGTGTGCCGTCACGCCCAATGTGATCTCCACACCACCACCAACATTTTGGCTATTCCTGAATTAGCTGCCAAGTGCACAGAACCGTTTACCCCTGCCGAATTTGATCCTGAAACCGGGGAACTGGTTAAACCCGCCTCAGCCCAGTGCTGCGCCAGCGATATTACCTTGGAAGAATTTAAGAGCCTGTGCGGCAAAATGGATGCCAGCAACCCTATGGCCACAACAGTGGAGGAATACCTGGACGGGACCGCCAATTGGCGCACCGATCTGTATTCCAGCTGCGGCACCGTCCTTAGTCATTCCGAGAGTATCGATCTGTTTCAGCAATTGGGTAAAAAATTTACCCCAGAACTTAAATCACCCGAAGTAGAGATGCCCTATGAGGGAGATTACACCCAAGAAGACTATGCCCAGCAGCTTATCGATGAGTATAAAGCGGCCGGTGTCCCCCCGGAGGACGTCTGGGCTCAGTCCTTTAATCTCCACGACGTCTTGTATTGGATTGAAAACGAACCGGTCTTTGGCGAACAGGCCGTTTATCTCGACGGTCGTTATGGCACCGATGCCGATTTTGATTCCAACGACCCCAGCGCTTTGTCCCCCACTATGGAAGAACTGATTCACGACGGTGTAAAAGTCATCGCACCCCCTACTTGGGTGCTGGTGACCCTGGATGAGGCGAACAAAATTGTACCTTCTGAATATGCGAAAGCAGCTAAGGCAGCCGGTCTCGATATTATTACCTGGACGTTGGAACGCTCTGGTCTCCTCAAAGAGGGTGGTGGCTTTTATTACCAGTCTATTAGCGACGCCATTGACAACGACGGGGATGTTTTCAACCTCCTCGATGTGCTGGCAAAAGACGTGGGTGTGCTGGGTGTCTTTACGGACTGGCCCGGCACTGTCACCTTCTATGGTAACTGCAAGGGTTTTTGAATATTGGATAAGCGCCTTAACTAGCGCCATTTTACCAGGACCAGGGAAGGTCTGTTAGTATCGATTACACATCAATCACCCCCCCCCACATCTGCCACTGGTTAATACTGTTCATCCCTTTCCTCTTCGTGGCATAACCCCCCTTTTTTTGCCTGCTCGAGAAAACACCTTGGGAAAAGCGCCCATGGCAATTCTTGCATCCTATGCTGACCGTTTTGAAACACATGAAACAAAAAACCGGTCATCAAGATATTTAACAGAAACACGCCAACCCTATGCTAGACCTCACGAGCAAAACCCTATCTTTAGGCAAAACAATACTTCGGTCGTGGCGCAGTAGCGACCTTAGTAGGATGTTAAGCACAGAGTTCGGCATGATAATAGCCAAATATACTTTATTTATTGGTTGATTTAACAAATGGTTAACGGAGAACACAGTCATGAGTTGGTTTAGTCAATTGGTTTCCGGCGGCGTTGGAGAACTGGTGGAAAAGGTAGGCGATACCGTCGATCGCTTTCACTTAAGCGGCGAGGAAAAACAAAAGTTTAAGTTAGAGCTACGCAGCCTTTTGCAACAACGTCAAGCAGAGGTTGAACAGACAGTTCGCAAAAACCTAGAGGCCCGCGAACGGGTTTTGGTGGCTGAGCTTACCCAAGGGGATAACTACACCAAACGGGCTCGTCCAACGGTGGTCTATGGGGGTCTTATCATGATTGGCATCAATTATGTCATAGCGCCGTTTCTGGCACAGTTGTTCGGGGCTGGCGCCTTAGAGCCCTTTCAACTTCCCATGGAGTTTTGGGCGGCTTGGGGGGGTGTTGTCGCGACTTGGAGCATTGGCCGTAGTCTTGAGAAAGCCAATATGGGTAATAAACTCTCCCATATGATAACGGGTGGTATACCAAAGCAGCGCTCGACGCTGTTGGATGACGATGTGGTAGGGTGAGGAAAAAGCTATGAAAATCATCGACCATCGTCTACAGGGCGATACCATTAAATGGCAGGCGTCCCCCAATCAAGGCAGTCAGCTCGCCAATGGCGCACCGGATAGTATTGTCGTTCATTACACGGCGGGTAGCTCAGTGGAATCCGCCGTGCAAACCCTCTCCAACCCCGAGGTCAAAGCCTCGGCTCACCTGGTAGTGGGTCGCCAAGGGGAAATTTATCAACTGGTGCCTTTTAACACAGTGGCGTGGCATGCCGGGCGCAGCCGTTGGCAAGGCCGTTCTGGGTATAACAAATACGCAGTGGGTATTGAGATCGATAATGCCGGACGGCTTGAGCCTAATGGCAATGGCGGTTTTGTATCGTGGTTTAACAAACTCTATGCAGCAGAGGATGTAATCGAAGCGACCCATAGGCATGAATCTCGCCCCACGTTCTGGCATCGCTATACAGAACCCCAGATCGAAGCCGTGTTTGAGCTTTGCCGACTGCTCAGCCATACCTACCCTATCCGGGAAATTCTTGGCCACGAGGAAATCGCCCCGCAGCGTAAAATCGACCCCGGTCCGGCTTTTCCTTTAGATCGATTGCGCGACACGTTGCTGGCGGAGGGGCGCGATGTAGACGATTCGGACGATGCGATGGAGGCCCCGCTTTTATCACCGCGGCCTGTGCCGGCTTTGTCCTCCAGCGCCGTCATGGTGACTGCGAATAAACTTAACGTGCGTGGTGGCCCTAGTTTAAGCCATGGCGTGGTGACCTCACCCTTGACCGCGGGCACGGTGGTTGAGGTGGTAGGACAAACGGCCAACTGGGTTGAGATAAAGCACAGCGTTACGGGGTGGATAAGCGCCAATCACATCAGCCCTATTTAGAACTTGATGGCTTCCAGCTCTTCCCAGCGGGCATAAGTTGCTTGCAGTTCTTGCTCCAGGGTTTGGAGCTGGTCTAGCTCGGTTTTTATGGCTGCTTCAGAAGATTGTTGGTAAAAATCCGCTGCAGCCATTTTTTCCTGCTGTTGCGCTACCGCCTGTTCCAAAGACTCAATGCGCTCCGGTAACGCCTCTAACTCGCGCCTCAGCTTGTAGCTCAGTTTGCTGTTGCGAGCCGATTTTTGGGTTTTTTGGACGGGAGCAGGCTTATCAGTAGCAGCTAGATTGGCATTTGGCGCAGTCGCTGGGGGCTGGGCAAGCCAGTCACTGTAACCACCTACATAGCTGTTGACGAGACCTTGCCCTTCAAACACAAATACGCTGGTGACCACTTGATCGATAAACTCTCGGTCGTGGCTCACCAACAGCAAGGTGCCCTGGTAATCCATTAGTAAATCTTCCAATACTTCTAAGGTTTCCAGGTCTAAATCGTTAGTGGGTTCATCCAGCACCAGTAGGTTAGCGGGGCGGGTAAACAACCGCGCCAGTAACAAGCGATTACGCTCGCCACCGGAGAGGGTGGCGACTAACGATCTAGCCCGCTCCGGACTGAATAAAAAGCGTTTCAGATAGCTGATGGGGTGGAGACTGCGCCCATTGATGGTAATGCTATCGCTACCTTCAGCGACGTTTTCTATGGCCGAACGGTCTTCCCGAAGCTGGGCGCGGTGCTGGTCAAAATAAGCTACTTGCAACTGCGAGCCTTGCCGTACCCGGCCAGCGTCGGGTTCCAACTCCCCCAATAACAGCTTGAGCAGGGTGGTTTTACCAACCCCATTGGGACCTAATAAACCGATGCGATCGCCACGTAAAATGCGGCAGGAGAAATCTTTTATAAGAGGCTTTCCAGCGAAAGATTTAGTGACGTTCTCCGCTTCAATGACCAGTTTGCCGGATTGTTCACCGCTTACCGTGATGGCTACTTTACCCTGGCGCTCAACCCGCGCTCGGCGTTCAACCCGTAAGGCTTGCAGTGCTCTTACGCGGCCTTCATTCCGGGTACGGCGAGCCTGGATACCCTGACGAATCCACACTTCCTCCTCAGCTAGCCGTTTATCAAATTTTGCTTGATGACGGGCTTCTTCATTTTGCCGCTCTTCCAAACGGCGCAGATAATTATCGTAATCCCCCGGCCAGGCAGTGAGATCACCACGGTCCAATTCAAAGATACGGGTTGCCAAGCGGCGCAGAAAGCGTCGATCATGGGTGACAAACAACACAGCCCCTGAGTAGGCCATGATGGTGTTTTCCAACCATTGAATGGCTTCGATATCTAAATGGTTGGTGGGTTCGTCCAGTAGCAACAGAGCAGGTTCCTGAACCAATGCTCTGGCCAGCGCCACGCGCCGTTGCCAACCCCCGGAAAGTGCTGCTACGGGCTCATCCCCAGGCAATTCTAGCTGGCTGACGACGGTAGCGACGCACTGTTCCAACTGCCAACCGTCGGCAGCTTCAAGCTGTTGTTGCAGGCGATCTAATTGGGCTAAATCAGCCGGATCGGCAGAACTGGCGACCCGGCTAGCCGCCCTGTGATACTCAGCTAGCAGTTGGGTTTTCTCCCCTAACCCTTCCACCACACTGGCGAATACGCTGGCGTCAGCAGTGAATATGGGCTCCTGCCCTACCATGGCGGCGCGACAACCCGTGCGCCAGATGAGTTGTCCCTCTTCTGCCTGCCGTTCTCTTGCCAAGATACTCAGTAGCGTCGATTTACCTTCGCCGTTGCGACCCAGCAAACCAATACGCTCGCCACGCTCAATAGAGAAACTGACACCCGCCAGCAAACGCCGGGGACCAATACTGTATTCTAGATGATCAGTCGTTAGAATAGTCACGCCACACACTTTACCGTTGAACGCTCCTTTGAAACAATCCGTATAGTCGTTATCCTTAAGAAATTTTTATAGATATCTGTCTTCATGAGGTCTTAAATCATAGAAACCATGCCCCTGCAAGAACAACTCTATTTATTGGCCACCGCGTTAGGGTTGGGTTTGCTGATCGGCCTTGAACGGGGTTGGCAAGAACGCCAGGTGGCTGAGGGAAGCCGAATTGCGGGTCTGCGCAGCTATGGCTTGATGGGACTTTTAGGGGGCGTTTGTGGGTTGCTGGCGCAAGCGCTTAGCACCCATCTGCTAGGTTTTGCGTTGCTGGGGCTCATTATTTTGTTAACCGCGGCTTATCTGGCCGGTTTTCAACGGGATCAAGATGTGGGTATTACTAGCATAGTGGCAGCAATGCTAACCTTCTCCCTGGGCGCGTTGGCCACCCTAGGATATGTAGCGCCTGCCGTGGCGAGCGCCGTCGTGACCACCTTTTTGCTGGGTTATAAACCTCAATTGCACGGCTGGCTAGAAACCCTGCAACAACATGAACTGCGGGCAGCACTCAAATTACTACTCATCTCCTTAGTAGTATTGCCATTATTACCCAACCAGGGTTACGGGCCATGGCAAGTGCTTAATCCCTATGAAATTTGGTGGATGGTGGTGTTGATTGCCAGTATCTCGTTTATCGGCTATTTTGCCATGAAGTTGGCCGGTGAACGTAAGGGTATTCTGCTCACCAGTCTGTTCGCCGGGCTCGCCTCTTCCACGGCGCTCACCCTGAACTTTGCACGGCTCGGTAAAGCACGGCTGGATCTGACCCCCTTTCTGGCGGCAGGTATTTTAATCGCCTCTGGCACCATGTTCCCGCGTATGGTGATCGTCGCCACGCTTATTAACCCAACCCTTTTTCCGCTGTTAGTGCTGCCAGCATTGGTGATGGCGCTAGTTACCTATGGTTCGGTAGCGTTGCTTTATTGGTTGCGCCGTAGCGGGCAACAGACAGCGCCCATAAGACAAATACAAAATCCCTTAGAACTGGCGGTGGCACTGCGTTTTGGAGTGTTTTTAGCGGTCATCGTGTTGTTGACCAAAGCCTTGCAGGAGTACTTTGGCGATGCCGGCATTTTTCTGATGGCGGCGGTTTCCGGCATTGCTGATGTGGATGCCATCAATCTGTCGCTATCCCGCTTGAGCAATACCGAGCTGCCTAGCCACCTGGCCGCGACCGGGATCATTATTGCCAGCGCTGTCAATAGCCTTGTAAAAGGGGCATTGGCAGGGTTTATCGGCGGTAAAGCATTGGGGCTGCGGGCAGCCCTGCCGTTGCTGATTGCGGCGGCGGCTGGTCTGCTCACCATGAGCGGAGGCTATATTCTGGTGTTAGGTTGAGCTACACTGTAGAACTTATTTGTCAGGGGGGATTCCCCATGCGCCATCTGAAGGGTCTGAAGGATTTAGTGTTCGATGCTATCGAACATACCACCCACTTGGTTGAACGTACCCACTTAAATGTTGCAAAAAAATATGAGCGTCGGGTGAGTTATGTTGTGCCAGCAACCCCAGTCAAGGTGGTCAATGCCGCCCATTGTCTGTGTGCCCGGGGTGTATACACTTCTATCCGTACCGTAACCCGTGGGGTACGCCTGGTGGCTGATGGCGGTTTTGCCCTGACGACTCGTGGCGCTGATTATAAGGCCCTTACACAAGACATTTCAGCGACGTCATCAGGTTCAGAGACTAATAGCCTACCAAATTGGCTCGATACGGCACACGGCGCACTCAATGGCGCTATTGGCGACTATCTACACCAACAGGGGAATCACTTAGCCATTCCCATGGAATTGCGCTACCAAGGCCGACCCTTGCCTCTTGATACCTTGAGCCTAGCACGCGCACTACCCCCCAAGCGCCGCAAGGTGTGTCTTTTTGTGCATGGTCTTGGCTGTACAGAACAGGTGTGGAATATGGGTGCGCAGCGGTTCTACGGTGACTCTAGCCAAAACTTTGGTTCCTTATTGGAACGAGACCTGGATTACACACCGCTATATATCCGCTATAACAGCGGCTTGCACATTTCCCACAATGGCCAGCAGCTGGCGCAGTTCCTCAGCAACTTGATGGCGGTTTATCCGGGTCCCGTGGATGAACTTGTCCTCATCGGTCACAGCATGGGTGGACTCGTGGTACGCAGTGCTGTTTATTATGGAGCCCACGATAATCTTCCGTGGGTCGATTCGCTGAAACAGGTATTTTGTATCGGATCCCCTCATCTGGGTGCTCATTTGGAAAAGGCGGGCAATGTGGTCGGGTCGGTATTG
>CAZGON010000002.1:12791-16243 GCA_964527085.1 uncultured Candidatus Competibacteraceae bacterium | reverse complement strand
GCTTTTTTGACACGCCAGGTACGCAAGTGCCTGCTCAGATCATCAAGCTGCGCAGCGCCGGTATTAAAGACCTACGTTTTGGTTATGTGGTGGACGAAGATTGGCAGGGCTATGATCCAGATCTATTGCTTAAAAACAATGCCGCCCCTATTCCTTTAGCCGACAATATTAGCTACTGCTTTATCGCCGCCACCATTACCCGCGACCCAGCCCATCCCGTTGGGCAAATCGTCGGTGATCTACTGGTCTGCCACAAAAGCGCGTCAGGTCCTTTACCGCAACCTGAGCAATGCGTTCCGTTGCGTTTTAAACGTGTCTTTAGCGGTATGAACCACTTTCACCTGGCCAATCATCCGGAAGTTTACGAGCAAATCAAACAATTGTGTGCGGGCGATTCTCCCCAAAAGTAAACCGATTGTATTCATGTATTACGTCAAAACATTCGTTCGGAATACATGTTTCATCAGTATTTAGATAAATTTCCGGCCAACTTCCTGTGGGGAGCTGCTTCCGCTGCATATCAGGTAGAAGGCGCCTGGAACGCCGATGGCAAAGGCTTATCTGTTTGGGATGTGTTTAGCAAGCTTTCTGGGAAGACCTTCAAAGGATCCAATGGTGATGTGGCTGTAGACCATTATCATCGTTATAAAGAAGATATTGTCTTAATGGCGGATATGGGATTGAAGGCGTATCGATTTTCGGTGAGTTGGCCTCGCATCTATCCTCGCGGAAAAGGGGCTATCAACAAAGCTGGACTTGAGTTCTACAATAAACTTATCGATGAACTTTTATCTCGAGATATCGAACCCATCCTGACGCTTTATCACTGGGATGTTCCGCACGCTTTAATGGAGGCGTATGGTGCTTGGGAGTCTCGACAGATCATTGTAGACTTTAATAACTATTGCATTACTTTGTATAAGCATTTTGGCGATAGGGTCCGCTACTGGGTATCTTTAAATGAACAAAACTATAATTTCCAGCACGGGTTTATAACCGCCCTGCACCCACCCGGTGTAAAGCAAGACAGAAAGCGATTTTATGAGGCTAATCATATTGCTTTCTTAGCCAATGCAAAAGCTATTGAATCCTTTCGACACTATGTTCCCCAGGGGAAAATTGGGCCGAGCTTTGCCTACTCGCCGGCCTATCCGTTAACCAGTCATCCCAACGATATATTGGCGTTTGAAAATGCAGAAGCATTCACCAACCATTGGTGGCTGGATGTGTATTGTTGGGGGAGGTATCCACAAATCCCTTTGCATTATTTACACGCACAGGGACTAGGCCCAACGATCCAAGCAGGAGACTTGGAATTGCTTCAGAAAGGAATTCCTGACTTTGTGGGATTAAATTATTATCAAACCATGACCTATGAACTTAATCCACCGGATGGTATTTCAGAAGGCATCATGAATACCACAGGACAAAAGGGAAGCGGCCAAGAAACAGGGGTTCCTGGGTTATACAAGACAAAGCGGAACCCTCACCTAGCCACCTCGAATTGGGATTGGGTCATCGACCCAGGCGGGTTGCGCATAGGACTTCGTCGTATTGCCAGTCGGTATCAACTCCCCGTCTTGATTACCGAGAATGGTCTGGGTGAGTTTGATACTCTGGCATTGAATGATACTGTGAACGATGATAACAGAATTGCCTATCTTGGTTCCCATATTGAGCAGTGCAAGCAGGCTATCAATGACGGCGTTGAGCTAATGGGCTATTGCGTCTGGTCTTTTACAGATTTATTGAGCTGGCTCAATGGTTATCAAAAGCGTTATGGTTTGGTATATGTGAATCGGGATGAGACCGATCAAAGAGATTTGAGGCGTATTAAAAAACGAAGTTTTTACTGGTATCAAGATATCATTAAAAGTAATGCTGAAGATGTCTAAAAACTTAGTAAACTCATTTCATTAAAAAAGATGATGATATAAAAATAGTTATCAAAAGCCACTTCGCCACCATAAAATCCATAAAATTTTTTGATAAGGTATAAAATCAAATCCTGATCAATTTTACATTCAGCACACAGGCACATCCCAGGGGAGGAATCCATGAATATCGGCAGTTTATTACCACGCCATGCCCGTTACCGCCCGGATCATCTTGCCCTCGTGGCTAGTCAGCAGCGTCTTAGCTACCGGGAACTCAATGCTTACGTTAATCGCATGGCCAACGCCCTACTGGCTAGCGGGCTAAAAAAAGGCGATAAAATGGCCACCGTGTTGCCTAATTGTTTAGAACTCATGGCCGCCTACTGGGCAGCGGCTAAAACCGGTATTGTTATCGTGCCCTGCAGCCCCATGTTACAGGGCAGTGGTTTAGCCACCTTGCTCAACGATGCTGATACCTTGTTAGTGCTTGCCGACGACAGCGTTGCTGAGACTCTCAATCAGATTCGCGACAAGCTAGCAGCTATTGATAATGACCGTGTTATTCTCGTCAACGGGAATACCCAAAACGGCTTTCAAACCTATCAAGATTTTGTGCAAGACGCCTCCGAGGAAAACCCGCCGGATGCTGGGCTGACTGATCAGGATATTTACAACATTATGTATTCCAGCGGTACCACCGGGGCCCCCAAAGGCATTGTCCATACCCATTACGTGCGCGCCATGTACTGTAGTTTGTTTGCGTCAGCGTGGCGTATGACCCCTGAAAGCATAGTCCTCCATGCCGGTTCCATCGTCTTTAATGGCGCCATGCTGGATCTGATGCCTTGGATGTACCTCGGCGCCAGTTATATTCTCCACGACGCCTTTAACGCCGAGACCGTGATTCGAGATATCCAGCGAGAAAAAGTAACCCATGTGGTGATGGTGCCATCGCAAATCATCGCCGTGCTCAATAGCCCGGCATTTGATCCAAAAGCCTTACAATCGTTGGAGATGATTCACAACGTAGGCGCTCCCCTGCACTTGGAATACAAACACCGGCTCAACCAAGACCTTCCTGGGCGTTTCTACGAACTGTATGGGCTGACAGAAGGGTTTATGACCATCCTTGACAAGCACGATGCCATCCGCAAGGTAGGTTCTGTGGGGATACCGCCGGCGTTTTTTGAGATGAAAATCATAAAACCCAACGGTGAGGAATGCGGGCCTGGGGAAATCGGCGAAATCTGTGGCAAGAGCCCGATGCTGATGCCGGGTTATTATAAACGCCCAGATTTGACCGAGAAAGCCTTGATTGACGGTTGGCTCCACACAGGAGATGCTGGTCAGGTGGATGAAGACGGTTTTCTATTTTTGGTGGATCGCATCAAGGATATGATCATCACGGGCGGGGTGAATGTCTATCCCAAAGATATCGAAGAGGTGGTGATTCAACATCCTGCCGTGGTGGAGGCTGCTGTATTTGGCGCAGCCGATGACAAGTGGGGAGAGACGCCGGTGGCTGCGGTGGTGTTACAGGAGCAAGCAAGCGTGACGCCGGAAATCCTCAAAGAA
>CAZGON010000002.1:7998-12781 GCA_964527085.1 uncultured Candidatus Competibacteraceae bacterium | reverse complement strand
TAAATAGCCGTGTGGATGCGAAATTTCAACGGGTTAGCGATGTTATGATCATGGAGGTGTTTCCCCGCAATGTGGCTGGCAAAACTTTAAAGCGCGATATGCGGGAACAATATCAACGGCAAGGATAATGGAACATTAGGAAGAGGGCTGAGGGTTTGGGGGATGAGCGGCAGATGCCCTATAAGCCCAATCTCCTTTTAAATGGGACTTAATAACGATGTTTCTTCAGAGGCGCGTTTTACGTCGAACTTGATCTTTGCGCTGGCGGCGGAAGAAAACACTTTTTCACTCTCGGCCATGACCTTAAAAGTCGCTCTCAAGGAATAACTGCCCGGTTTCGTCAAGCGAATGCCGTCGATATTATCGAGGGTGATTAAAGCGGTAATATTGCGGGGAACCACCGACCCGGGTGGCGCCGCACTGATGCCGCTAATGCGTCTCGTCAAGCTGGTGGCGGTGGGACCCACCAGATCGATTTCGACAATCTCGTCAACAGCAACCCGATGATCACCGATATTTTTGATGGTATACCGGTAATCTAAAGTGATTTTAGCCGCCAGCAGCAGGTCACCGTTTTCCGAGAGTACTAACACATGATCCTGTTCAGGTTCTTCAATGGTTATGCTGTACTTGACAGCCTCCGCAAAGATAATAGTATCTGCCCAAACAGTGCTGGAAAATAAAAGTACAAATAACGAAGTAAGCCAAATTTTCATGGTAATTAACGTCGCAAGTGGTCCAATGTTTGTCTTAGAAGCTGTTTCTTAGATGGGTGCATTATAACGCACTGTCCCAAGCCCACTGACATCGTAACCACGCACGGTTTGTAAACGTTTGCTAAATGCCTGGGTCGCTGTAAAGGCAAGCAGCTTTTGAAACGGTGACTCAAAGTATTGACGGCGCCACACCAACAGGTCGTAGCGCTCCTTGGCAAGAGGGATAAACGCTAAGTGCAGTTGATGAGCTGCGGCGGCAATCCCTAACCCCGCGTCCACCTCGCCGTTAGCCACCGCCAGGGCCACCTCGGTTTCATTGCGCAACGGTGGCTCCATCACGCGGATGTCCGCCATCATCAAGCCGGACTGGCCCAGCAGATATTTGAGCAAAACATGACTACCGGCTTCTTTTTGGCGAACCGCAAAACGTTTATCTTGGACATCCTGAAAAGACTGGATTTTCAACGGGTTGCCCGGCGCCACCATCAGCCCTTGGTCGCGCCAAGCCCATTCAATGGCCACCACCGGCTCAGCGGCAAAACGCTGTTCAAGAAGCCTGGTGTTGTAATCCCCTGTCTCAACATCGCGTAAGTGTAAACCACAGGCAACGGCTTGGCGTACCGCGAACCGTTCTAATCCATCGAGGGAACCGTTAAACAAAATCGCTAAACCGCTGCCCGATTCCCGCACCGCCCAATCCAGTAACGGATCATGGCTACCGCTGAGAATCAGCGGGGGTTCCGGTGACGGCAAGGTTGCTGTCACGCATTCGGCGTTTTGCCGTAACCAATAATCAATCAATTCTTTTGGAAACAACCACTTGCCAGCGGCCTTGGTACACGGAATACGACCTTGAGCGACCAGGTCGTAGACTTTGCGTTCTTTAATGCGCAAATATTCCGCCACTTCGTGAACGGTCATCAGAAGTTTGTTCATAAATATCCTTCGTTTATCAACAGCATTACGCTTATCTTAACGGGTAATAAATCACAAAATGACAGCGCAATATTTCCTTTCAATGAGCGCTAGGATAGGTTTTACTGGGTCGTATCCCTTTACCTAGGATTTTTTTATTTTCCATGAATGATATAGAAAAAACCTATAGCTACCGTTGTGGCAAAAAAATTGCGCTAAAAAAAAGCCCTGATCAAATGATTGTGAGATTGTTACCCAAAAATCTCAACGATTCCGCCATTGTCGCATCGGAACAAGTGTCTTCCGCGTCAACCCGTATAAAAACCCATCAAACCGACTTGGAACCGTTGATGGCCCGCAACCGACAGGTAGCGCCGACCCATCATGCCTACTATGAGGCTGCAACCGGCAAGGAGTTTTTGATCACCGATCGCATCTTCGTAACCTTTAAAGAAGCCCTTTCTGATTTACAAGTGGATGAATTTGCGGGTCGCTATGGTTTGATAAAAAAAGCCGTGTACAGCAATCGGGATTATCTGTTTCAACTGACTAATCACACCGGTATGAATCCCGTTAAGTTGGTGGTTAAGCTGATGGAACAAGAGCCTGTAGTGGCCCTTGCCGAGCACGATCTAAACCAGCGTATGAGTAAGTATCAGTTTTCGGTTCCAAGGGACCCCGAATATGCCAAACAATGGCATCTTCACACCGCATTTAATGATTCCGACTACGATAGCCGTTCTTGTTCATTCAGCGAAGATGCCTGGCGTTTGCTAGACAACTTTGGCAGTGCGGAGGTGGTTATCGCTGTTACCGATGACGGTTGTAAATTGGATCACCAGGATTTCGATTCAGCCGATAAATTTTCCGGCTGGGGTTATTTTCGGGGCGAGCGGCTAATTACCGCAGCGGATATCGATGCCGCCCCGAATGAAATGTACAAATCAGGGGCGAATCACGGTACTTCTTGTGCTGGGGTGATTGGCGGTGAGGTGGATGCTGTGTTGACCGTGGGCGCCGCGGCGGGTTGTCAATTGTTGCCTATACAATGGGAATCTTCCGGGCCTTCTTTATTTATCAGTGATTCTAAGTTGCTCACCGTACTGAATTATATCGCCGATAAAGCCGATGTGATGTCCAATTCCTGGGGCGGCGTGCCGGTGAGCACCTGGGTGTTACCGGTTATCAACCGTATCAAAACCTTGGCGCAAAGCGGTGGTCGGCGTGGTAAAGGTATCGTTTTTTTATGGGCGGCAGGTAACGAAAATTGCCTTATCGACTATACAGCAGACCAAGAGGTGCCTTACAACCACGGTGTTGATGTGCAAGGTGGCGCCTTGGTTTGGGTCGGGGTCCATACAACTCGCACTTTTCACAACAACCTGGTGGGTATACCGGGTGTTATGCATATCGCAGCTCTGGCAAGCACCGCCAAGCGCAGTCACTATTCTAATTATGGACCGGGTGTTTCCCTTTGCGCCCCGTCCAGTAATAGCCATGCCTATTATCGAATGACAGTCAAAGGTCTAGGGATTACCACTGCGACTGGCGAAACGGGCGGTGTGACTGATGATTTTGGCGGCACCTCCAGCGCCACGCCGCTGGTGGCCGGGGTTGCGGCACTGACCATCTCGGCAAACCCTCGTTTAAGTGCCTTAGAGGTAATTTCTATACTCAAAAAAACCGCCTCGAAAGATCTCGATTTTAGTGGCTATCCGCCAACACCACCGGCAAATTTTGATCCTGATACAGGCTGGGATGTCTCTCCCATCGCGCCTTTTGACAACGGTGAATTTATTGACAACGGCGACCCTGAAGGAACCTGGAGTCCGTGGTTTGGTCACGGGCTGGTGAATGCCGAAGCGACCGTGACGGAAGCGTTAAACCGCATTCAACAAACGGGAGATCAAACCTTTCAGGGTAGTTCTTCACCCGATAAAAGCATTCCTGATAATAACGTCAGAGGGATTAAAGATAAGATCGTCAGTCAGGACGATTTTGCCATTGCTAGCGTAAAAGTTGGCCTGGCTATTAGCCACTCCTATATAGGCGATTTACGGGTCACGTTAATTTCCCCCACCGGTACATCGGTTGTCCTCCACGACCGTAGCGGCGCCAGCAGCCATAATCTCCATACTGAATTTAATAGCCATTCCGTGCCCGCTTTACAGGCTTTTTTAGGGGAACTAGTCACCGGTGCATGGGTGCTTCAGGTGCAGGATTTAGCGCCAGCGGATCGCGGCCGGTTAAAAAGTTGGTGGTTAGAGATTGGCGGAAACGTGGACTCGTCGGTTAGCATTGAAGAGAGTCCCGGCGTCATCATTCCCGATAATATGCTTAACGGTATCGAACGGGTTTTAACAGTTGCTGAAACAGGTCAGCTGGACAGCATCCAGGTGGAACTGGACATCACCCATAGCTATATTGGCGATTTAGTGGTCGAGCTGATTGCTCCTGATGATACTTCGGTTTTGTTGCACAACCGCATGGGAGGTTGGGCTGATAACCTTATCAAAAATTACACAATGATGAATAGCAGTGGTTTGCCCACATTACGGGGTGTACCGATTAATGGGGGCTGGACACTAAAAGTAACTGACCATGCTGGCACAGATCAGGGGAAATTGAACCGCTGGGGCCTAAAAATTTTTTCAACAGCATAACTAAGCACAGGAAAGAACAGGGTGAAGCCAGGATAAATTGAACCTTTTTACACGGCAATAACCAGACATAAATAACCGCAAACCTCTTTATCGACGACAAACAAATATCCTGTGTCCACCGCTATTGTATGGTTTCGCCGTGACCTGCGGCTGCACGATAATCCTGCGCTAATTCAGGCAGCGAAAAACCATGAGCGGATCATTCCGCTTTACATCAACGGGCCGAAGGAAGAAGGCGTCTGGGCGCCAGGCGCCGCCAGCCGGTGGTGGTTACACCATAGCTTGGCGGCCTTAGATGCAACCCTTAAAGACCATGGTGCCCGCCTCATACTACGCGCCGGAGCAAGCGCGGAGGTATTGCGTGATTTAGCGGTGCAAACCGATGCCAAAGCCGTTTATTGGAATCGCCTTTATGAACCCGCCCTAGTTGCTCGGGACCGAGTCATTAAAGCAGCCCTCAAGGACATGGATTTAGAACAGGTAGAAAGC
>CAZGON010000002.1:0-7988 GCA_964527085.1 uncultured Candidatus Competibacteraceae bacterium | reverse complement strand
TGGATTATAAAAAATGGCAACCAAGAACCTTATCGGGTTTTTACTCCCTTTTGGAAGGCCTGTGTTCGTTTGCCTCCTGCCCCTCCCCTGCCGGTGCCGGATCGATTACCCGCATTTTTAGAAATAGACTCTTTGCCTTTGGAAGAGCTTGGGTTAATGCCTTCCATTGCCTGGTATCAAGGTCTTGCCAAGGTCTGGCAACCTGGTGAAAGTGCTGCTCTTAAGCAGCTCACAAATTTTTGTAGCAACCCTATAATGGATTACCCGCAAGGGCGCAATCGACCGGATCAAAATGGTGTGTCGCGGCTTTCACCCCATTTACACTTTGGTGAACTATCGCCGCGTCAAGTTTGGCAGGCGGTGCTCAATGAAAGCGGTGGTTCTCCCTTTAGTCATCCTGCCACAGAAACTTATCTACGGGAACTGGGCTGGCGGGAATTTGCTCATCAGGTGCTTTTTCATTGGCCACACACGGCGGAAAAACCACTTCAGGAGAGGTTTGCCGCCTATCCGTGGCGTACCGAATATGCCGATTTGCTTGCAGCGTGGCAACAGGGGCGCACCGGTGTTCCATTAGTAGATGCCGGGATGCGGCAATTGTGGGAAACGGGTTGGATGCATAACCGAGTGCGTATGGTCGTGGCGTCATTTCTGACTAAGAATTGCCGTATTCCTTGGCAGGATGGAGCCCGCTGGTTTTGGGATACCCTAGTGGATGCGGATCTGGCTAATAATTCCATGGGGTGGCAGTGGACTGCCGGTTGTGGGGTCGATGCAGCGCCTTACTATCGGGTGTTTAATCCGGTGCGCCAAGGACAACAGTTTGATCCCGATGGTCATTACATACGGCGTTGGGTACCTGAATTAACCAACCTGCCTACCCGCTGGGTACATCAACCGTGGACGCTGGTTGGGCAAGAGAGACAGCAGTGGCTAAAATCAGCTTATCCGGAGCCTATTGTCGATTTAACGCAAAGTCGTGCCGAAGCCCTAGTCGGTTATCAACAGATTAAAGGTTTACCATGAGTTTTACGTTGTTGGATCAACTTGCTGAAACCCGTATCTAACAGGGGCTTTGAGACGAGTTATTATGAAAAATTACTCGACCGGATGGGAGGGATATTTAATTGACATATCAGGTTTTATATAAGCATCAGGTGCTTGTACCTGAGATGCGTCCTATAAGCATCAGGTGCTTATACCGGAAAACGCTGTGAATACATCCCTGTACGCTTGACGGCGGTATCCCTACCGCCAACATTTCCTTTATAAGCACCTAATGCTTATTTTTCCAGGTGGTAGTTGAGTGAAGAAGAGAAAAACGATGATGGTATAATATGGCTATAAATAAGGTTTTAGCAGATATTATTTTGTTAACCCATGCCGCTTTTATCCTGTTTGTGATCATCGGCCAACTTCTCATCGTGACGGGTTGGCGACGCCGTTGGAGATGGCCCCGCAACCCTGTCTTTCGGGGCGTTCACTTGCTAGCCATTGGCATTGTAGTTACGCAAGCTTGGCTTGGTCTTGCTTGCCCATTAACAATACTAGAACACAACCTGCGTCTAGCAGCCGGTGAAACCGGTTATCAGGTAAGTTTTATCAGCGACTGGCTGCATCGATTGTTTTTTTACCAGGCGCCGTTATGGGTATTTACCCTCGCCTATTCGCTGTTTGGGTTTTTAGTGTTGCTCACCTGGTGGGTTTATCCGCCCAGCAAAAGATTGCAAAAATCAGTATTTAGCGGCGATCACCACTGATCAAATCCCCTAGTCCACCCAATACTGACCCTTCACCCTGACGCTGCCCACCACCCTGGGGTGCGCAGGCTAGCATACGTCCCGCTAGCCGGGAAAACGGCAAGGATTGCATCCAAACGTGTCCCGGTCCACGCAAGTTGGCAAAAAATAATCCTTCGCCACCAAACATCGCGGTTTTGATGCCGCCCACCTGCTGGATATCGAAATTGACGCTATCGGAAAAGGCCACCAGACAGCCGGTATCCACATGGAGTTCTTCGCCTGCAGCCAGCTCCCGCTCGTAGATGGTGCCCCCGGCATGGATAAACACCAAGCCATCCCCTTCTAGCTTCTGCATGATAAAACCTTCCCCGCCAAACAGCCCGGTTAATATCTTACGCTGAAAATAGATGCCGATGGACACACCCCGGGCGCCGCACAAAAAACTGTCTTTTTGACAGATCAGACGACCCCCCAGTTGATCCAGAGACAGCGCTAAAATATTGCCTGGATAGGGGGCTGCGAAAGCCACATGGGCTTTGCCGTGTCCGGTATGGGTAAACACCGTGATAAAGAGGCTCTCCCCGGTGAGCAGCCGTTTACCTGCGCCCAACAGCTTACCCATAAAGCCCGTGTTCTGTTGTTCTGCAGAACCATCGCCGAAGACGCTTTGCATCTGCACCGCGGGGGATTTATACATCATAGCGCCAGCCTCCGCCACGGCGCTTTCCCCGGGGTCAAGCTCCACTTCCACAAATTGCATCTCTTGACCGCGAATCACATAATCCACTTCGTCGGCCCGCTGCCTTTTAACGCCAGCTGCAGGTGGTGCTGGCGGCGGTGCGACTACTGGCGGCGCTTGCAATTCAGCTACCTCGGCGATGGGCAACCAACTGGGCAGCCCGTCGTACCACACATGACCCTGGGGATTAGCAGCCGCTTGTACCCTGGCCTGGGCAAGATCTAAAGGGCCAGTCTGCTGGCCATCATAGCTTAAGTACCATTGGGTTGGCATATGGTTATTATCTCCTATCATAAAAACATATCCATAATTAGCTATTAAATGTTACTTCACATCGGTTTCACTCACTCGGTCGGGTTGCAAATGATCCGTCTCTGGGTGTAATAAGAGGATCATTGCTGTATCGCTGTCAGCAATCTTAGCAGCCGTCTCCCGCGGCAGCAGAGGAAAATCGAAGGGATTATCTGGGTTACGGGCAATAGCGATGCGGCCTAGGGCCAGCAGTTTTTGCTGTTGGGGGGTAACCCGCACATAATCGATAGCTGTTTCGGTTACCAAAAAGTTGTAAAGCGTTTCGCCATTGGGGTCATTAACCCGCTGGCTGGCGATCAGCTGACGGACTCGGGCAGCCGCTTCCCGGTGCTTTTTCTGGTTTTCCCGTTCCTGATTCAGTTGCCGATCGCGGGCTTGTTGGCGTTCGGCGGCGACCTTCCTTTGCTTTGCCTCGGCCGCTTTGCGGGCCGCTTCGGCAGCCGCTGCAGTTTTGTCTTTTTTGAGTTTGTGAGACTTCTGGCGGGCCTCGGTTTCTGCTTTTTTAGCTTGGTTTTCAGACACCAAACCGGCTTTTAGCATTTGCTCTCGGAGCGACATAACCCTTTCCCCGCCTAGCTAATCATTGAATCTGCAAAGAATACGGACTCGAATCGTGCCATTGAACTTGGGAGCGACATAACCCTTTCCCCGCCTAGCTAATCATTGAATCTGCAAAGAATACGGACTCGAATCGTGCCATTGAACTTGGGAGCGACATAACCCTTTCCCCGCATGGATAATCAATTAATCAATAAAGAATACGAGCCCGAATCGTGCCATGAATGTTACGCAGGGCTTGCAGCGTTTTATCACTGGTGTGGGCATCATCATCCACATCGATCACCACATAACCAATTTTATCATTGGTTTGCAGATATTGAGCGGCAATATTCACTTGGTTTTTAGAAAATACATCGTTAATTTGGGACAGAATACCCGGCTCATTACGATGGATATGCAGTAAACGGCGCTTGTCAGCATGTTCAGGAAGACTCACCTCCGGAAAATTCACCGACGAAAGGGTCGATCCGTTGTTGCTGTATTTGATTAACTTGGCGGCCACCTCAAGACCTATGTTTTCTTGGGCTTCCGCCGTGCTGCCCCCCACATGAGGCGTCAAAATGACATTATCAAACTGGCGCAGGGGGGACACAAACTCTTCTTCCAAACCACGGGGTTCGACGGGAAACACATCGATGGCGGCTCCGGCTAAATGGGCGCTATCCAGACTGTGCACCAAAGCGTCGATGTTCACCACATTACCGCGAGCGGCATTGATCAAAATAGAACCCGGCCGCATCCGAGCCAATTGCTCGGCATTGATCATATGCTGAGTTTGAGGTGTTTCTGGCACATGGAGACTGACTACATGGGCAATATCCAGTAAGGCATCCAAGGATTGCACGGGTTTTGCGTTGCCCAACGAGAGTTTGGGTTCAATATCATAAAAAAATACCTGCATCCCCAGGGATTCCGCCAGCAAGCCCACTTGGGTGCCGATGTGACCATAGCCCACGATACCTAGACACTTGCCCCGGGTCTCCGAAGAATTGAGGGCCGATTTTAGCCATGAGCCACGATGGGCCAGACTATTTTTACGGGGAATATCCCGCAACAGCAAAATCGCCTCAGCGATGACCATTTCGGCAACGCTGCGGGTATTGGAGAAGGGCGCATTAAACACCGGAATACCCAACCCTTGGGCACTGGCGAGATCCACCTGATTAGTGCCAATGCAAAAACAACCGATGGCCATCAGCCGTTGCGCCTCTTTTAACAGCTCAGCCGTCAATTGGGTACGAGAACGGATACCGATGATATGGGCACGACGCATCTGCGCTTTCAACTCCGCTTCTGGCAGCGCCTTTTCATGGTAGTCAATACGACTATAGCCGTCTGCCTGGAAGGCTTCCAGGGTGCTGGGATGAAGCCCTTCGAGAAGGAGGATTTGAATTTGTTGTTTTGGAAATGAGGTTTTTTTCATGCGGCTTAGCCTGGCTTCCGTGTATTATTTATTAAGGATTGCAAAAGGGCTACCCTTCGATGGGTGGCAACATACTGGTTTTAGCTTTTCAGGACAACCGTTGGAGACGTCCCATTATTATGTCCATTGCTAGTCCATTCCTTGCCGATATTAAAACCTTTATTGAAGCCGATTATGTGCGTACTGATCCTGACAGTTGCACTACTTACGGACAGGATTGGACCCGATTATTCACGCCAAACCCCCAAGCGGTAGTGTTGCCTGGGACCATTGCTCAAGTGCAGCAAGTGGTCCGTCTCGCCAATAGCCATGGTGTTGCCCTGGTACCCTCCGGCGGGCGTACTGGTTTAAGCGGCGGGGCTGTGGCTGCCCATGGCGAGGTGGTCGTCTCTTTTGAGCGTATGCAGCGTATCCTGGCTTTCGACCCGATAAATTACACGGTGACCTGCGAACCCGGCGTAATCACCCAATCATTACAAGAATATGCTGAGCAGCAGGGTCTTTTCTACCCCATCGACTTTGCCGCCCGGGGTTCCAGCCAGATCGGCGGCAATATTGCCACCAATGCCGGTGGTATCAAAGTGATACGCTACGGCCTCACCCGAGACTGGGTAACCGGTCTTAAAGTCATCACAGGTCGAGGGGATTTACTGGAACTCAATAAAGGGTTGATAAAAAATGCCAGTGGCTACGATCTACGCCATCTTTTTATTGGCAGCGAAGGCACCTTAGGCTTCGTGGTCGAGGCTACTTTAAGACTAACCCTACCACCCATCAGTCCCCAGGTGATGTTATTGGCGGTTCCCGGCCTCGACGCCTTGATGAACATCTTTAATGCATTTCGGCAAAAACTTACCTTAACCGCCTTTGAGTTTTTCTCCGCCGCCGCCCTTAAACATGTGCTGGCGAAAGGTCTCCAAGCCCCCTTTGACACCGCAACACCCTATTATGTCCTGGCTGAATTTGAAACACCCACGCCTGCCACCACCGACATGGCCTTGGAAGTTTTTAGTCGTTGTGCTGAACAGGGCTTACTGCAGGACGGCGTGATCAGTCAAAGCGCCACGCAAGCTGAAGATTTGTGGCGGCTACGGGAAGATATTACAGAATCCATCGCCCCCTATTTGCCCTACAAAAATGATATTTCTGTACAAATATCCAACGTATCTGGTTTTGTTGCCGATATCGACCCGCTGCTCGCCCAACAGTATCCCGATTTTGAAGTCATTTGGTTCGGTCATATTGGTGACGGTAACCTTCACATCAGTGTTCTAAAACCTGATCTTATGTCTCTTGATCAATTCGTTGCCAAGTGCCAGGCAGTCAATGAACTGTTGTTCAGCACGCTGCAACAGCATGGCGGCAGTATCTCGGCGGAACACGGGGTAGGTTTAACCAAGAAACCGTATTTGCACTATACCCGCGAGGCCGCTGAGGTGAGCTACCTACGCGGATTAAAAAAAGTATTCGACCCCAATGGGATTATGAATCCGGGGAAAATTTTTGATGATTAAATTTGATTATTTGATAAGTTACCTATAATTGCCAAAACAACAGGATTTTGCAGCGGAGACCACCATGAAACTGAGTAGCCCTAGTTTTCCAGAGCAGGCGCGGATTTTCGATGAATACGCCCTCTGCACCCCATGCCCTGGCGCCCATTTGACCTTGGCGCCTAATCGCAATCCAACCTTGGCTTGGAGCGAGTTACCTGTCGGCACTCAATCATTAGTACTCATCTGCCATGATCCAGATGCGCCAAAAAAGGGATCAGCCGCCATCAACCAGGAAGGAAGTCTGATACCCGCTGATCATCCCCGGGGCTATTTTTATCATTGGGTGCTGGTGGATATTGTCCCGGAATTGGGCACCATTCATGCTGGCGAGTTTTCGGAAGGATTAAGCCGTCATTATAAAGAAGGCCCCGACAGCCGCCACGGCACTCGGCAGGGACTCAATAGTTACACCGAATGGTTTGCCGATGATCCGGAAATGGCAGGCAAGTACTTTGGCTACGACGGTCCTTGCCCACCCTGGAATGACGCCATTCCCCACCGCTATGTGTTTACCCTCTATGCCATCGATTTACCCCGCTGTCCTGTCGAAGGAGAGTTTAGAGCCACCGATGTATTAGCAGCCATTGACGGTCATGTTTTGGAGTCGGCGAGTATTACCGGTCTCTACAGCATGAACCCAACGGTTGAGCTGTAAACTTATCCTGTTCCGGCAGATGTCGTTAAACCTTTTTATGATAGGACTTACGCAGCTCGTTCCAGAAGACGCCCCGAGAACACCTCCCTGTGGGCTTGAAGACGGCCATCCAGGCCGTCAACACTTCTTCCACGAGCAACGATAGTTCTATTTTTGCGTAAGTCATGTATGAATAAAGAGGCTTTGAGACCATGCAATTAACCAGCACCGCTTTTCAGAATAATCAGCCGATCCCTGCTGAATATGCCTTTGGTATCCCTGATCCCGCCAACCATGTGGCGTTGAGTAGCAACAAAAACCCGCCCCTGGCGTGGCAAGACTTACCCGAGGGGACTAAATCTCTGGTGTTGATCTGTCACGACCCGGATGTACCCAGCAAACCCGATGATGTCAACCAGGAAAATCGCACCGTGCCCAAGGATTTACCACGGGTGGATTTTTTTCATTGGGTGCTAGTAGATCTCGCGCCTACGCCTCCAGAAATCCAGGCAGGTGCCTTCTCAAACGGCGTCACGGCTAAGGGTAAAACGGGACCCGTAGGCCCCCACGGCATCCGCCAAGGGATTAATAGCTATACCGATTGGTTTGCCGGTGACGACCAAATGCAAGGCGCTTATTTTGGTTACGATGGCCCCTGTCCGCCTTGGAACGACAGTATTGTGCATCGTTATATTTTTACTCTCTATGCGTTGGATGTGGCTCAGTGTCCTGTAGCAGGGGAATTTGCCGGTCCAGACGCGCTCAATGCTACCCAAGGTCATGTGTTGGACAAAGCAAGTCTCACTGGGCTTTATAGCTTAAACCCTGACGTTAAAACATAAAGCTTAAGAATTTAATGTTCTGTTGAAGGACAGGTTCTACAACCCATTTAGATAACTCTCCCCGAGTGGGCAATCCATTGCCCACTCTTTTATATGGCCCCTGTAAGGCATATAACCAGTGGTGTTAGTTAAATGACCTCCGGCAAAGCCGGAGGCTTATTGGGTGAGCCCCTCAAAGG
>CAZGON010000001.1:62756-69126 GCA_964527085.1 uncultured Candidatus Competibacteraceae bacterium | reverse complement strand
GAAGATCATCACTGTAGGGACCAGGCATCGCTTTCTCCTCTGCGTTTTCACTATGACCTATTATGTCTTAAGTGCCTCTTCAAATGCTATAACATACAGCCAACGCTCATAGTCGAAACCGGCGGGATTCGATAAACCATGGGGACGTTTTAGACGAACCGTGAGTCGCCAATGCTCGCCTACCCGCAAGGGCGGAAATGGCGTATACCAGGTTAGGCGTAATTTGCCTTTAAAAGGAATCGATACATCGTTATGTTTCAGTGTTTCGACCTGGAACTGAAAACGGCGACTACGATAGGATGTCTGCGGCAGAGAGACCACCCAACCGGTGGCCTGCAGATCCACCGATTCCAGGGCAGTAGGCAATTGCAAAGGAAGGTATACATTGCTCCAAATTAACGCCCAACAAAAACCCGCCACAGCCCAACTGGCTAACCGGAGCCGCCAGCCAAAGCGCATCATCAGGAAAGCAACTATTAATAGCCCCCATCCCCAACCACGATTCGGAAGGACAGGGAGAGCATGTAGCACCAGGGTACCAACAAGGAATGCAATGGCTGCCAAATCAATCCTTTGTTAACTTAAACTGCGCACGCCTCTCCTCAGCTGCCTTGTGTACAGTCAAAGCGAAAACGCTCTAGCTCACAGCTTACTCAGCCAACAAAAAAGCGCAAGTTTAAATAATCCATCAATTTCCATCTATTTTTAACAAACAACAAAGATAATACGTTTTTGCAGTCTGAGAAGTATGGTAGGTATTTTATGGCTTGGCGATTCTTGCAGCGTCTACTGCCGAATAATGAGAAAATCCGCAACCATAGTCAGCTACGGTTTTTTGGCGAACGGCTCTACGACCCAAAGCTCTGGCATCTCAGTCGCCGCTCGGTGGCTAGTGCATTAGGTTTGGCGATTTTTTTTGCCTGCTTACCCTGTCTTGGGCAACCGTTGATGGCGGCGGCAGCTGCCCTATGGCTGCGGATTAATCTGCCAGTAGCCGTGTTCACCGTTCTTGTGACAAACCCCCTTACCATGGCGCCTATCTTCTATGTTAATTACCGGCTAGGCACCTGGATGCTGGGGATTCCCACTCGCCCCTTTGAGTTCGAGATGTCGCTGGAGTGGCTATTGCGCGAGACCGGGGCCATTTGGCTGCCGCTGCTGGTGGGTTGCCTTACCATCGGCATTTCGGTCGGTGTCACGGTCTATGCCGTCGTCAACTTAAGCTGGCGTTTTTATGTGATACGCAAACGCCGCACGCCACTTAAGTTACGCCTTAACCTCAGAGACAGCAAATCTGCTTAGTTTCTTGCTTGGGGAACCAGTTAATTGTCCCCCTACGCGACTAACCTTTAGCATCACCGCCCCGAGCGGGTACTCTTGGTGCAGCGCTGTTTAGCGCACGCGAAGGCCAGGAGCCGAAACGGGCGATAATCATGCGGGCAACGCAGGAAAGCGTTGTCCGCATGCGCGAAGCCAAGCAGTACCCGCTTAAAGGGGCGTACATCCCTAAGCAAGCTTCCTGCGTGGGCTTTAAGACGGTATCTACTAATTTTCTTGATAGAGATGTCCATCCACTAAACGCCATAGACTGTCCATACGTGCCGCCAGGGCTTCGTCGTGGGTTACCACCACAAAGCTGGTATTTAATGATTGGTTCAAATCCACCATCAAAGCAAAGACTTGAGCGGCGCTATGGCGATCCAAATTACCCGTGGGTTCATCAGCCAGCACACAAGCCGGTTTGGTCACCAAGGCACGGGCCACGGCAGCCCGTTGCCGCTCGCCGCCGGACAGTTCTCCCGGTTTGTGGGTAAGGCGCTTACCCAAGCCGACACGATCCAGTAAAGCGGTGGCTTGCTGAACCGCTTCAGTGGCTTTTTGGCCACCGATCAACAGGGGCATGGCGACATTTTCCAGGGCAGTGAATTCGGGCAGCAAATGATGAAATTGATAGACAAAACCTAATACCCGGTTGCGCAGACGGCTGCGGGCCGCATCTCTTAAACCTGCAAGATTATAACCATCCACAATGACCTCACCAGAGGTAGGTATATCTAATCCACCCAATAGATGAAGCAGCGTGCTTTTACCAGCCCCCGAGCTTCCCACAATAGCCGCTCGTTCACCCTTTTCAATAGTAAAAGTCACGTCGTTTAGCACGGTTAGCTGTTGCTCACCCTGACGAAAACGTTTGGTTAGATGGCTACACTGGATGATTTTGGTATCGGCAACGGCCGTTGCATCGTTCACAAATAATTTATTTTTTCCTATTAAGTCGACGAATCTTCAAACTATATAACTTACTCACAATCAGGGCTTGGGTACTGACCTATTCATAACGCAATGCCTCGGCGGGTTGAGTTCGAGAAGCTCGCCAAGCCGGATAAAAGGTTGCCAGAATTGCTAATCCAAAGGCGACGCCAGCGATAGCAATAACATCGCTCCAAATCAATTGCGACGGCACGTCACTGATCAAATAAACTTCTGGGGACAAAAACTTGATACCCAACAGATTTTCAATAAAGGGCACGACAATATCTAAATTCGTGGCCAGTGAAATGCCGCCGATTAAACCTATGACGGTACCCACTACCCCGATAGTCACCCCCTGCACCATAAAGATACCCATTATACTCGCCGGTGAGCTGCCCAAAGTGCGTAGGATGGCAATGTCAGAACGTTTATCGGTCACCACCATCACCAGGGTGGAAACAATATTAAAAGCCGCCACAGCGACGATGAGAGTCAGGATGATAAACATGGCCATCTTCTCAATTTGCACAGCGCGAAAATAATTGGCATGTTCTTGAGTCCAATCCCGCACCAAATAAGACCCCGCAGGTAATTGCCGGGCGATTTCCCGAGCCACCCGAGGGGCTTGAAACATATCGGCTAACTTGAGCCGAACCCCGGACACGTTTTCTTCTCCTAAACGGAACAGTTTGGCGCCGTCCTTGAGGTGAATTAGCGCCAAGCCTCGGTCATATTCATACATGCCTGAGTCAAAAATGCCCGCCACCTGAAAACGTTTTAAGCGGGGTAAAATACCTGCGGGCGTTACAAAAGCTTGCGGGGTTACTACGGTAACTTTGTCACCCCGTTGAAGGTCGAGCATGTTGGCCAGGGTTTTTCCTAGAATGATACGAAATTCGCCAGGTTCTAAATCACCGAGATCACCGCTAACCACTTTGTCGTCAATTTCGGAAACATTAGGTTCCTCGCTGGGCAGCACACCCTGAACAATGGCGCCACTCACCAGTGAACCATTGGCTAGCATACCTTCCGCCTGGACAAAAGGCGCTCCTCCCTGGACTTGCGGATTTTGTTGGGCTACTTCCCGAACCACTGGCCAGTTATCCAAGCGTCCTTCATAAGCGCTGATGGTGGCATGGGATGTCATTCCCAAAATGCGCTCGCGAACCTCTTTAACGGCGCCATTCATCACCGATAACACAGTAATCAACGCCGTGATGCCTAACGCAATTCCCAGCATGGAGATTAGTGAAATAAATGAAATAAAGTGGTTGTGGCGCTTAGCGCGGGTGTAGCGTAAACCGATAAACAACTCTAAAGGACGAAACATAGTATTTTTCCAAACCAGTCAATATATAGCCGCTAAAACCGCCGCTTTTCCTCCAGGACTTACCCACAATCAGAACTATCCTTCTTAGGCAATACCATAGTCGTTTTCAAAATAACGATACACCAGGTCTGATACTTCTCGAATCACCTGACTTCTCGATCCAACCCATTCGCTAAAGTTCTTGCTGCGACGACTTTTCTCGATAATGCCAATAAAGGTATAGGGGTATTGAACCCCGTTATTGTCTGACGCTAACACAATACCCATGTTTCCACATAACCGAGATGTGGTGCCTGTTTTATCGTAGATTCTTACCCCGGCAGACATTCTGCGGGTTCTAATACGATCCCGATTGGGTAAATTCATCAATCGTTTAAGCTCATCGGAATAGGGTAAATGATCGTGCCAAAGGGCATATAAAAAACGGCTGTAATCCCTGGCGGAAGCTTGGTTTTTATAGGTTCTTCCATTGCCTGGAATACGTTCTGTAATGTGAGTATTTCTAAAAATTCCTGGCACATAGGCGGTGATGATGCGTTGCACTTCTTCAGGTCCATCGTACTTTTTGCTACCATTACCCAGCAGATCGATAATCTCGTTGGTTGCTGGATTGCTGCTCCTTTGCATCATCGCTTCCAATTTCGCTTTACTGTCTTGGGTATAGGCTATTTCGTTTTCTTTAACACGGTAAAAAAAAGCCAGCGCAACAAACGGTTTGATCATACTAGCGCTTTGATAGGGCGTATCTTCGTTGATAGAAACCAGTTTTTGCTCTGTCGTAAAGTCGAATACAGACCAAGCAGTCTTTTCGTCCCTCTGAATGGTTCCTTGGCGCCGTAAGTCTTTTATATAATTTTCGATGTCTTGTTCTATCTGGGTCATGGATTGAGCCGCTCGGCTTACGTTAGGCGCTATACCCAAAGCAGCAGAACAGCCCAAAGACGCGAGAGAAACAAGCGCATGGCGTCGCCCCCCATCAATTTTTTGGTTCGCGGCACAGCGTGTCAATCCATTAATTTGTTTGTTTACGTGCTTCATCTCGATAACCTAAACAAATGACTGATTTATCTATAAGTGTTTCGGCCCTTATCCATTAGTATCCGATACTAGCGATATTCTAGACCTAACCTATGCTATGACGGAATCATTGTACAAAAAATTCTAACTTAGTTTGTGCTATTGATCATCGGCAGGCACAATTACCCTATAGTCCGCTGATAACGATGCTAACAGAGGCCGATGCTGCGCTAGCCGATCCGTTTCTACAAATAGCAAGATAAATAGAGCCGACGACTTTTCTACGCAGCCATCATGAAGAACAGGAGTCACCATGAAATATAGGTTTGTCCCGGGCATTCTATTGCTCATTTTGGGTCTTCACTCAGCACACGCTGTAAACCTTTCTTTTTTGAAAAATACCCCTGTGGCAGCTTTTACCGATGAAGACATAGCGATAGCCCAAGACCATATACGCGATGCACTTAATAACGGTGAAGATGGAGAAGTGGTGCAATGGGAAAATCCTAGCAGCGGCGCGGCAGGAGCATATACCTTGCTAAAAACCTATCAACGGGATGACGCCAAATGCCGTCGCGTCAAAGTGATACATAGCGCCAAAGGGCGTCGTGGCGAAAGCGCCCATACCCTTTGCCAAACCTCCGCAGAGACATGGCGTTGGGCTCAATAAAAATCCTTAAAAATCAGCGGTAGCGCCATCCCTCGAACGGCTGATCGCAGTTCACTGCTTTTTTGCAGCGTCCTGTTTTGCGGCCAGCAAACTTTGCAAGCGAGCTAATTCTGCTTCGACCGCGGCTGCACGCTTTGCTTCGGTCTCGGCACGTTGGGTTTCCGCATCGGCACGTTGGGTTTCCGCCTCCAGCGCCTCGCCGGAAGTGGGTAGCAACTGCCCCTCCTTGGTAGCCCAGCGCAGCCAGGTGGTTTCCACTTCTTGATAAACTCCCTGCCAGCGCACTAACGCTAAACCTAACTGTTCACTGATAAAACGATTTTGATCGTCACGGGTTAGGGTTACATACTCTCCGTGGTGGAGATCAAACCCTTGCCAGTCCTCTGGGTTAAAGGGATCAAACCAAAAATACTCGGCCACCTTGAGTTGGTTTTGGTAAATGATTTTTTTCTTGCCTTTATCGGTGTCTGCTGTCTTGCTGGACAATAATTCGATAACCACATCCGGACTCTTGCCCTCTTCCCAGACCACCCAGCTTTTACGCTCACGCTTAGGGACATCTAGCACTACAAAAACATCAGGTCCCCGAAAATCCTGGTGACGCACCTGTTCTAAACTAAAATAAACAAACATATTACCCCCCACATAACCTCCATTGGGGCGTTGATTTAGCCACGGTTTTAGGGGGTAGAGCAGCAAATCCATTTGCAGCTTGTGACGCTCGGTTTCCATAGGGACTCCATCGTCATAGGGTAACTCATCCTGGGTGGGGGGTAGCACCACATCAGGGGCGTCTTGTTCCATCACATGGATTTCTGACATGCAGGCAACCTCCTAAGAGTACTGTTAGGCAAATAAACTTTGATCGTGACTGCTCACCCGTCCCTGCCGGCAGGGATTGCCGGAATCCAGTTGCCAGGGAGGGTGGCAGGCGGTTATCACCCGCGCTTGCCGTCCATGGCGAGAATCGCAAGAGTGAGTAGTTACCTTTAATCTTTATCCAGCACTCGCCGAATACTGGTGGCCAGTTCCGCCATGATAAAAGGTTTTTGCAGCAAAGTATGGTTAGCGATCCAGGCATTACGCAACTTAAGATGGGC
>CAZGON010000001.1:19702-62746 GCA_964527085.1 uncultured Candidatus Competibacteraceae bacterium | reverse complement strand
GGTAACCTGAAGTAAACACAATTTTGATTTCTGGCCAGATTTGAGTTACCTGCTCGACCAATTGTTTACCATCCATTTCCGGCATAAGCACATCGGTCAATAACACGTTAACAGCCCCGCTTAAACCCTCTAGACATTCTAAAGCCTTAACACCGTTCTCAGCCTCCAGCACATCATAACCAAGATCACCCAGCATCTTGGCAGAGATGCGGCGCACGGCCGGCTCGTCTTCCACTAATAAGACGGTTTCTCGACCCCGGGGAAGCATGGCTGATTTATTGACTGGATCACCTAGACTGGCTTCCGCGTTATTGGCAGGCAAAAAAATTCGGAACGTAGTGCCTTTGGTGAGTTCGCTATAAACGCGAATAAAGCCATTGTGCTGCTTGATAATCCCATAGACCGTGGATAACCCTAAACCGGTTCCCTGACCCACATCCTTGGTGGTGAAAAAAGGATCAAATATATGAGCTTGTAGGCTTTTTTGCATACCGACACCGGTATCGCTCACGCATATGGCCGCATAATAGCCAGGGGTGGGACGATCCGATTCCGATGTCGCCGATATATCTTCTGGTGTGACCGTTACAAAGCGGGTTTCAATGGTTAGCATACCCCCATTGGACATGGCATCTCGGGCATTAACCGCCAGATTAAGCACCACCTGCTCCAGTTGACCTGCGTCAGCCAAAGTAGTACAAGGTGTCTCCGATAAACGCATATTGAGCGCAATGTCTTCACCGATCAAACGTTTCAGCATCGTTTCGATGCCTTTGATCACAGCATTGACATCGAGGGGCTGCATGTTGAGGTATTGCCGTCGCGAAAAAGCCAATAGCTGACGGGTCAGTTGCGCGCCGCGCATACTGGCATCGACAATTTCGCGAATATCATCCCGATAGGTGGAAAACGGCGGCAAGGCATCCTGCATCAGTTCCGCACGGTTCATAATGACCATCAGCAAATTATTAAAATCATGGGCGACACCCCCCGCCAACTGGCCTATCGCCTCCATCTTTTGAGCTTGTTGCAACTGCGCCTGAAGCGATCTGAATTCGGTAATATCGGTGACTGTGACGGCTAAAAAAGAGAGTGCACCGGCATCGTCACGGACCAGCGTGGAATTAAACAAAACGCTAAACTCTGAACCGTCTTTACGGCAATGTATCGTCTCCTTGGCGTAAACATCCCGGTAACTTTTGCTGCTAGGTTTTATATCCACCATTTGGGCAGGTAGCGGATTCCAATTTCTATCGACCTGAAGCATAGCTAAGCCACAACCTATTAATTCTTCTACCTGATAGCCATGTATGGTGGCAAAAGCGGCATTGGCATAGGTAATAATGCCTGCCAAGTCAGCGATAACCACCCCGTAGCTAGCGCTTTCGGCAAGCATTTTAAATTTTCGAATTTCCTCCTCCGCCCGTTTTCGCTCGGAGATATCCCTGGCCACGCCTTGCAGTCCCGCCGGCTTGTGCTGCCCATCAAATAAAATTTTGCCGGTCACCTCCGTGGCGACCAGATGACCATCTTTATGCCGCATGTTTGCCTCGAAGGTAACCCTGGATGTCGCCGAACCTTTACTGATTTCCACCGCAATCAAACGGCAGATGTGGTCCATCTCATGGGGCGGACAATGGTCACACCAGCGTGACTCTAACCACTCATCGGGGGTGTAACCTAACATGGGGTAAATCGCTGGGTTGACATACTCAAAGCGCAGATCAAGATTGATTTGCCAAATACAATCAATGGTGTTGTCGGCAATGAGTCGATACTTTGCTTCGTTTTCCCGGAGCGCCTGCTCAGCCTCTTTGAGTTTGGTAATATCCGTTAGCGTGGCCCGGCATAAGGGTTCACCCACCGCGGCTGTTTCCACGCTGCTGGATACGGTGACCCATAAGCGCTCGCCATTGGGGCGTAGAATTTCCAGTTCACAGGGGGCAACCGGCGTATTATGAGCCAACACGCCGCGCAGATGAGAATTAAGCCGCAAATGGTAGGTTCCGGGCACCCGGATAATAAGGGGCTTGTTGATTAATTTCTCTCGGCCTGTGCCCAGCAATTCAGCGGCGGTTAAATTCATCCGCCGGATGACGGAATCCTTGTTTAAGGTTAAATAACCCACCGGGGCAAAGTCGTAAAGATCGCTATACTGCTCGGCGATTTCAGTCACCCGCTGCTGGGCTTGGCGAAGTTCCTCGTTTTGGATCTCTAGCTCAATCTGGTGAATACGCAACTCCTGAACCAAGCGCCGGATGTCGGTGCTTTCCATATCCAACTGGAAATCTTCTTCGTGAAAGCGCTGTTTTGCTTTCGCCCGGATCGCTTGATGGTGTTCTTCAGGTTTCATAACCGACTCCCGGAATTCACGTCGTCGGACCGCTGACGTTGTATAAACGACCAAACATATTGCTTGCCATCCGCCTGAGTATGGGCGATGCCGTTGAGCACCACAGATATACGCTGTCCTTGGCGGGTTTGGTACTCTTTAAAAAAAGGTCCAAAACTGCCGTTTTTCTTGAGCGTTTGCAGGTGATGTCTATCTTCCTCATGGTATTCGGGCGGCGTAATATCTTGATAAGATAAACCTTTGAGGTCTTTCTCATCGTAGCCCAACATCAAGCGGAGGGCGGGATTGATCATCACCAAGTGGCCATCTAGGGTTTTCAACGTCAATCCGATGGGCGCATGTTCGTAGAGCCGCCGGAATAAACGTTCGCTGTCGGTAATGCTTTGTTGAGCTTCTCTAAAACCCGTGACATCGGTTTTAATACCTACCCAATTGACAATTTTAGCGGCGTCATTTTTGACAGGTATACCGAGATATTGATAGTTGCGATAGACGCCCTCTTTAGTCCGATAACGAGCTTCACCAGAAAAGGCTTCGCCTGCTTTACGGGCCTTAGCTATGTGAGCGATTGTTGACGCCCTATCATCGGGATGCACAACCATGGTCCAACCCTGACCAAGAGTTACGGTTTCGCTAAGCCCTGTGGTTTGGTACCACGTTTTATTAAAAAAAACCGCTTCGCCTAGAGCGTTTTCTAACCAAACAACGTGGGGAACCGACTCAATCAGTGTACGGTAGAGGTTTTCATTTTCCGACAAGGCTGCCGAGATTTTAACTTGCTCGGTAATATCTACAAAGGTCACTACCAGACCTTCGATGGTGTCGCTAGAGGTACGGTAAGGAAGAATCCGCACTTGATAAGTAGTGCCGTTTTCTAAACACACGGTACGCTGCTGAGGGGTTAATGATTTTGACGTTTTTTCCAAATCTTGCATCAGTTGCGGGTAATCAAGATTCGCCGCAAAATTCGCAATGGGACGTCCCACATCGTAGTCAATGATGGGAAACTGTTCTTTAATGGCCGGCGTAAACTTACGGATACGAAACGCCCGATCCAGAAACAGGGTGCCGATGTGGGTGCTGTTGAATAAATTATCCATATCGTTGTTGAGGGCGGTCAATTCCTCGATCTTGTTCTGGTACTCGGAATTGAGGCTGTACAGCTCTTCGTTGACCGACTGCAATTCTTCGTTGGTGCTTTGCAGTTCCTCGTTGGCGGACATTAATTCTTCATTGGTGGCCTGCAATTCTTCGTTGGAGGTTTCTAGTTCTTCGATGGTGGCTTGCAAATTTTCACGGGTTAACTGCAGTTCATGTTCCACTTCCTGGAGACGTAGTTGCCGCTCATCACCGACGGGGAGATCTTTAATAGACTCGGTGCTGGTGGCCACCTTCTCAGCGCCCTGGAAGATCAATAAGAAAAACTGTCGCTTGCTCTTGTCGTCAAAAAAAGGCTCCACCACAAAGGTGAGAGACAATTGAGTGTCTTTACGAGACAGTAACACATCCCTGTAACGTACCGTTTGCTGGCTCTGGCGGGCCTTACGCAAGGCATTAGAAATCAGCCCCGAGAGACTACTATCGGTCAGTTTAAAGATATTGAAGGAAACTTGACCCTTAGGAAGCTGCAAAAAGTCATTGACTTCCCCAATGGTGTGAATCAAATTTAAATCCTGATCCAACACGAGGGTGGGCGCTAGATAGAGATCCAGTAGATGGGACTGAATTCGCTGCATCACGGTATCGGCTTCCCGAAAAGAAAAGGAACGCGGCGGGGAAGCAGAGGATAGTCGGTTTGTTTCGTGGTTTCGCTCGATCTCAAAGGGTCGAAAATCGGTAAAGGTGGCGCCACCTTTATAACGATAAATACGCCATTTACTGTCAAAAACAGCAAACAGTTCTCCTAAAGCTCCGACGGTTTCGCTGGAACCCAAAAAAAGAAAGCGGTCTTTTTTTAGGGCAAAACCAAACATGGACAACACTTTATGCTGCATCTCATTTTGTAGATAAATTAATAGATTGCGGCAAGTAACCAGATCCAAATTGTGGAAAGGGGGGTCTTTAAGTAGATTGTGTCGGGCAAAAATCACCATTTTGCGAATTTTTTCTATCACTTGATAGGAATCGTCCGACTTAAAAAAGTATTTACTCAACAACGGCATGGGCATATCGGACACGATACCCGCTGGATATTTTCCCAGCGCGGCAATGTCTACGGCACGCTGATCGATGTCGGTGGCAAAGATTTTAGTCTCTGGATGCACGCCGTGGCGTTCATAATATTCATTGAGCAAAATGGCCAGGGAATAGACCTCTTCCCCCGAAGAGCAACCGGCCACCCAAATGCGGATCGGCGTCCGGGAAGCACCTTCCCGGGTCTCCACAATCTCTGGAATGACCTTTTCGGCGATAAGCTCAAAGGCTTCTTTGTCCCGCAGAAAGCGGGTTACGCCGATCAGTAGTTCGCTGTAAAGTATCTGAATCTCAGCGGGGGTTTTTTCCAGATAACGGAGATAGTGCTCCAGTTTCTCAATCTGGTTAACACCCATGCGCCGCTCGATACGGCGAATAACCGTTGACGGTTTGTAGTAAGAAAAGTCAAGACCTGTTTCTTCACAAATCACATGCAAAACGTTGGCTAAGATATCACCCTCTTTAGAGGACACCGGCGCCTTCACTTGTTCGTCTAAAGCCAACAGAGGATGCTTGACATACTTTAACAACATGCCAGGCATTGCCTCAGGCGCCAACACATAATCGGCCACGCCGGTATGAATGACGCTATTGGGCATGCTGTCAAATTGGGCGCTGGCGGGATCCTGCACCATCAACATACCACCGGCTTCTTTGATGGCGCGACTACCTAGGGTGCCGTCGGAACCCGTGCCCGAAAGCACAATACCGATGGCGCGCTGTTCCATATCCTCGGCCAGGGAGCGAAAAAAGATATCAATGGGCAAATGCAGCACATGAGTTTGGTCGCTACGGGTTGATAAATGAAGCTTGCGACCAGAGATTTTGAGACTTACTTTGGGTGGAATTAAATACACTGTATTAGGCTGCACTTGCATGCCATCTTCCGCGTGCTTTATAGCCAGACGGGTATATTTAGAAAGCAATTCCACCATCATGCTTTTATAGTCGGGAGAAAGATGTTGGATTACCACAAAGGCAAGTCCCGTGTGATCCGGCATATTGCGGAACAGCTTCTCTAGAGAATCTAATCCGCCGGCCGAAGCGCCAACACCGACCACAAAGTGGAGCTTTTCCGATTCGTCGGTAATACCAGTCACCATTTCCTTAGCGTTAGGTTCCGGCAAATCTTTCAGGGATTCTTTTAAGGTATTTTTTATCGATGCAGGTATTTTTGACATGACGAGATTTCCGGAAATTTTTTGCTCAGTAGTCAACAAGATTCACGGTTTTTAAAACCGCACTAGTTTTTGCCACATGGGCTCCTTGTCGTCGGCTTAAAAAAGGTTTTGAGGTTGTTTACATGCCGCAATTTATACCTGGTAATGTTGCAGTGGTGGTTTACAAGGACGCAATTTAGCAGCCAAATTATTTATTTTTTCTTAGTATAGTCTGAAGTTTATCGGCTAAGTCCGCTCTGCGATAGGGTTTAGCAAGTAACTCTACGTGTTCCTGTAAATCGCCACTATCGAATAAACCGTGCTCTGTATAACCCGAGGTGAATAACACTTTAAGGTGAGGATAGCGCTGTTGCACCAAAGCAGCCAAATCAAAACCATTCATACCGCCCGGCAACACCACATCGGTAAATAGCAGCGCCACTTGCCGGTGAGCGGCAAGTTTTTCTAAGGCTTTTTCCGCAGTACCTGCCTCTAACGTGCGGTAACCTAAGCTATGTATCATATTGACGGTTAGATGACGCACCGTGGCGTCGTCTTCTACAACCAAAATTGTCTCTGCTTGCCCCGACGGCAGGGGTTTTGGCGACCTTATGTCGGTGACAGGCAGCGCCTCCAGGTGGCTGCGGGGTAAGTACATACGAATGGTGGCGCCTTGGCCAGGCTTGCTATCGATGGCCACATGACCACCGGATTGTTTTACAAAACCGTACACCATACTCAAACCGAGTCCACTACCCTTGCCTACCTCCTTAGTGGTGAAAAAGGGTTCAAAGGCGTGTTCGATAACTTCAGGCGTCATACCAACACCGGTATCGGTGACCGCCAGCATGACGTATTCGCCTGGCTGCATTTCTTCGTCATTGACCCCATAGTGGGTATTTTCGAGCACATAATTGGCCGTATTAATTTTCAGCCTACCCCCGCGGGGCATAGCATCCCGGGCATTGAGGCAAAGATTGAGCAAGGCGTTTTCTAACTGCCCTGGATCCATAAAAACCGACCACAGATCGTTCGCTAACGTGGCCTGTAGCTGAATGGTTTCTCCCAGGGTACGACGCAATATATCGATCATGCCAGAAACCAGTTGGTTGAGATCCGTTGGCCGAGCTTGCAGGGGTTGTTGGCGGGAAAAAGCCAATAACCGTTGCGTCAGCAGGGCTCCCCGCTGGGCGGCGCCAAAGGCCCGCCGCACCAGATCCTGCAGGTCAGGGCGATCGCTTAACTGCTCATCCATAAGCTCCAGGTTACCTAAGATAATGGCCAGTAAATTATTGAAGTCGTGGGCGACACCCCCAGTCAGATGACCGATGGCCTCTAGCTTTTGCGACTGGCGTAAACGTTCCTCGGCAACCTTGCGTACCGTAATATCCCGCGCTATAACAATAACCGCGGGTTTGTGGGTAGAGGGTAGATCGATGGGCGCGGTGCGGGATTCAAACCAGCGTCGTCCTGAGAAAATTTGCAATTCGTATTCCGCCACCTGGATCTGCCGGGTGACGAGGGCTTTTTTTATGATCGCCAGTAAAAACGCCGCTTTTTCAGGGTCATGAGCCTCACTAAGTAACTTTCCTTTGAGTCTCTTGGCATTGCCATTTAGCAAGTCTCCCTGGGAGGTGAGCACTTCTATATAACGGCCGTCTTCGTCCAGCACGAATAACAAATCAGGAATAGCGTTGGCGATGGCGCTCAGTCGCGCTTCGCTTTCCCGCAGGGCCATCTCAGTGCGTTTGCGCTCAGTGATATCCACTTGAACGCTAATAAAGTGGCTAATGACGCCTTGCTCGTTAAACAGGGGCGAAATGGATACAAAATTCCAAAATAACGCGCCATCCTTGTGTCGGTTACAAAGTTCTCCCCGCCACACACCCCCTTGCTTAATGGTCTGCCACAAATCGAAAAAACGCTGGCGAGGGGTTTTATCCGAGCGCAGAATCCGCGGATTGGCCCCAATAGCTTCATCAAGCCGGTATCCAGACATTTCTGCAAAAGCCGGATTTGCGTACTCGATATTACCCTCAGGATCAGTAATAATGACCATATTGGGCGTTTTTTCAACGACCTGGGCTAATCTAAACAGCTTTTCCACGGTCGTGCACCATAATTTGGTAGGGTGAGAGAAAACAAGTTGAGGGGGTATCTAGAGTGGGCGCTACTTATAATACATGTTACCCAAGCTGCGTTAATCACTCGCCTTGATTGTCAAGCACAGCCCGTAGATCGGCCAAGCGAATAGGTTTTGTGAGGGTGGTTACCGAACGCAATCCTTTGAATTCCGCCAATCGTTTGGCATCGGCCGCATAATCTGGGCTATAGCCGGTAATAATAATCAGGTCTGCCCCATAACCCTGCTGCATCAGCCATAACACAATTTCGTTGCCATCCATTTCCGGCATCACCATATCCAATACAATGGTGGTCGGATTGAGTGTCTCATAAGCTTTTTGAAACGCCTGCCCATTGGTGGTCACCTGGACTTCATAGCCAAGATCCGAGGCTACTTTACGCACAAACTCGCCAAATTCCGGCTCATCATCCACTACTAGCAAACGTTTTTCAGTCATAATGAAGGATTCCCCATTAAAGTCTTAATGTCACATGGCGTAGACCAGGATCATCGGGCGGTGTGTGAACACTAAAGCCAAGGGCCTTGTCAAGCTCCAACATGGCTTCGTTTTCCTGCAGCACTTCGCCGTATATCTCACGGATATTGCGCTGATGGCCATAATCAATAATGCGTCGCATAAGCCCCATCCCTAAGCCACAACGCATCAACTCTCGATCCACGATAATGGAATATTCCGCACGCTGGTTATCAGGATCAGCGCTTAAGTTTGCCATGCCATATACGGTGGCTTTGCCGGGCAAACCCGGACCCACAGCCACCAGCGCCATTTCCCGATTGTAATCGATCTGGGTGAGAGCTGCCGCCATATCGTGAGAAAGCGCCCGGATTGGTTGAAAAAATCGTAGCCTTAAATCTTCCGGCGAGGTGCGCTGCACCAGACCTTGCAACCCTGGCTCGTCCTCGGGTAACACGGGCCGCAATAACACTTCTAAGCCATTGGACAGGGTAATGCGTTCTTCCAACTCATTAGGGTAGGGGCGAATAGCAAGCCGCTGGGCCGGATCTCCTGAGTAAGGCGCAATGCCCACTTGAGCATCTAACACCAGTACCCCCTGGGCATTGGCCCTGAGCGGATTAATATCGAGTTCCACTAGCTCACCCAGATCAACCACCATCTGAGAAATCTTAACCAAGGTAAGCGCCACCGCATCTAAATCCACCCGCCGTAGTAGACTATAACGTAAGCGTTGATAGATACGAGTCTGGGCCATCATTTCGTGCGCTAAATGCATATTGAGCGGCGCTAATCCGTAACCGATGTCGTCAATGACTTCCGCCTCGGTCCCCCCGTGACCAAAATAAATGACGGGTCCAAAGGGACCCCCAGGCCGTACTCCTAGGGTTAGTTCATAGGCGCCGTCTCGATACTCCATGGGTTGAATAAGAAAACCTTCCAGTTCAGCGGCTGGCGCAATATCTTGCAGGCGTACCAGCATACTGCTGGCGGCTGTTCGCACCGCCTCCGGGGTGTCCAGGTAACGGGCCACCCCACCCACTTGAACTTTGTTAGGAATAGCTGGGGAAAGAATCTTGATGGCCACAGAGCGACCTAATTTGGCGGCAATTTGGCACGCTTCAGCAGGATCACTCGCCCTATGGGTCTCCACCACAGGAATCCCATAAGCAGCCAACAACTGCATGGATTCAAATTCATTAAGCCGTTCACGCCCTGCCGCCAATCCCTGGGTAATGATATTGCGGGCCGTCTCGGGATGAGATGTAAACGCCTCCGGCAAAGAAGGCGGTGTTTCCTTTAATAATCGTTGGTTACGCTTGTATTGCACCATACGCATAAAAGCGCCTACTGCGCCATTGGAGGTCTCGTAGGTGGGTACCTGGTTGGCCATGGTGCAACGTCTCGCCGCCTCCCCTGAAACAAGGCCAGGAAAACTGGCCAGCAAACAGCAACGCAAATCAGCTAGCCGAGCAATGATCGCTTCCGCAATGGGTAACGCTTTGCTTAACGCACTCGGCGCTTTAATCACCAAAATACCATCGATACCCCGATCCTTGGACAATAGGTCTAGGGCAGCGCCATAGCTGTCGGCAGTAGCCCGACTCCCTAAATCCACTGGATTACCGGCAGCATGGACCTGCTCTGTGAGATTTTCTAAGCCCCGCTGGGTCTCTTCAGAAAATTGCGCTAACCGCCCGCCCAACTGATACAAAGTGCTTGCCGCTAGGGTGCTTAAACTGCGACTATTGCTCACAATGGCTAAGCGGTCGTTGTTAACTCGTTTGGCGGCGGGTAAGGCTTCTACCAAATTAAACAACTCATGGCGATCATCCACCCGTAAAATACCTGCACGCCGAAAGGCGGCTGAATAGACCGCATCTTCACCATCGTCCCGGGCATCATAACGTTGGGGTTTGAGCACGATGACAGGTTTTATACGGGCTGCCCGGCGGGCTGCAGACATAAATTTACGTGGATGGGTAATGTGCTCTAAATACAACAAGATAGCGCGGGTCCGATAGTCATTGGCGAGATAATCCAAGGCATCGGCAATATCCACATCGACTTCTGCGCCTAAATTGATCAGATAACTAAAACCGAAACCGTGATGCATACTCCAATCCTGGGCAGCTTGGGCGATACCGCTGGATTGTGTCACAAAGCCCGCATGACCAGGCAGCGCCTTAAACTGACTGAGACTGGCATTCAAGCCAGCCGCTGGCACCTTTAACTCCCGACAACCGGGACCCAATACTCGCAGCAGATAGGGAGCAGCGGCGTTACGGATAGCCTGATGAAACTTTTTTCCTGGTTCGGTTTGGGTGATTTTTTTGCTTTCACCCACAATCACTGCTGCCCGCACACCCCGTTTGCCCAACTCACTGATCAAATCAGGCGTCTCCAGCGTTGACTTGGCAATCACCACCAAATCGGGCAGCAGTGGTAGATGCGCGATGCTAGCATAGGTAATGGCGCCCTCCAGAGCGGGACGAGTGGTATCCACCGGCATCACCGGTCCCGAAAAACCCGCATTCATCAAATTGCGGGCAATCACCACATCGGTCTTGTCGCCGCTGCAAACAAGCGCAATGGCATTGGGTTTAAACAAGTAATCAAGGTTTTGAATAGTCATAAATTAAGTGGGATTTCACAGAGTGTCGCTTAGCCTTCGCTTTGCTTGACCAGGGCCTTTAGGGCTGGAGCCGCTACTTTATCAATAGCCTGAGCGAGCATCAATGCTGTCGCCGAATCCTCATTGGCGCTGGCTCGTTCTAGTCGGCGCGCGTGCTCTTGTAGTCGCTTGGCGCCAAAGGTGCCTGCCGTGCTCTTAAGGGCGTGGGCTTCCCCCTGGAGGGTTTTCCAATCATGCCGCTTACTGGCTGTTATAATTTCGTTTAAACGTTCCTGAGTTTGTCCCATAAATTCAGTAATTAATCGGCTCAATAATGTGGCGTCGGTATCCAGTTTGAGTTGTTCTAAAGTAGCCAAATCCAAATCAATCGTGTTGTCATCGTCGGGGCTTTCTTGCTCTATCGCCAAGGTTTTGTCAGGGTTGATAACACTACCTGACAACCACCGCTCGATGGTCATGACCAACCGAGCCCGATCCACGGGCTTAGTCAAAAAATCATTCATGCCTACCTCTGAACAACGCTCTTGATGCTTTGGTAAGGCGCTGGCTGTCATGGCGACAATGGGAACATTGGATTTAGGCGAGGCCAACTCGCGAATCCGGGTAGCCGCTTCAAAACCATCCATAGTCGGCATAAACAAATCCATCAATACCAAATCGTAGGCAAAAGCATTGACTGCCTTGACCGCCTCACGCCCGTTATGGACCACATCCACCTGGTAGCCGGATTTTTTTAACATGGTCATAATGACCAGTTGATTGACGTGGTTATCCTCCACCAGCAGCAGACGGCCATGACGGGTTTTTATGTCATCGTTAGGTAAACGACTTTTCTTCGCTAACTCGGCACCACTTTGGCTGACTAGTCCTATCGCAACACATAACCAACGGTAAAGGCTAGATTGCCGCAAAGGTTTTGTGAGAGAAGCATAAAAACCTACCTTACGAATCCGTGCGCTGATGGTGGAGGCATCCATGATGGTCATCAAGATAGGATGGGTTGCGGTGAGTGCAGGAAGCTGGGAAATCGTCAGACCAAGATTATCACCGTTGACATCGGGCAAGCATTGATCGATTAACACCGTTGCGAAGGGCGCCCCTTGGCGTTGTGCTTCATGCAGGGCTTTTAAAGCAGCGCTGCCGCTGGTTACCATACTAACTTGCATACCCCAAGCTGTGAGCTGTTTTTCAAGGGTGCTTCGGGTGACTGGATTGTCCTCGGCAACCAGCACTTTGATACCCGTCAAGGGAGGTGGATTAGGTTGCGAACCCTGCGGCGCCATGGCCTGTGCGCATTCCACTGTAAACCAGAATGCGCTGCCCTTACCTTCACGGCTGGAGAACTGAATCTCGCCACCCATAAGGGCCACTAAACGCTTTGAAATAGCCAACCCAAGCCCAGTCCCCTCGCCTTCACTGCCTCGCGAATAACCAAACCGTTCAAACAGTTTGTTTTGCACAAATTCCGGGATACCGACGCCCGTGTCGGTTACTTTAAAACGCAGGGCAACTCGATCCGCAGCTTGCTGGAGCAACTTGACGGTAATGATGACCCCTCCCTGATGGGTAAACTTCACCGCATTACCCACCAGATTGAGCAAAACTTGGCGTAATCGATTAGCATCCGCAGAAACCCAACGAGGCGTCTCCGGGGCCACCAGGGTAGCCACTTCTATACCCTTTTTATGAGCCCTAGGAGCCACTAGTTCAGCGATGGATTCCACCAACTGCACCACATCAAGATCGTGGGGTTCCAGTGCTAAGTGGCCTGCCTCGATTTTTGATAGATCCAAAGTATCGTTGACGATGGTCAACAGCGTCCTGCTGGATTCATAGGCTGTTTCCGTAAAACTTAGCTGCTGTTTACTAAGAGAAGTCTCTAGTAGAAGACCCAGTGTTCCTAAAATACCGTTTAGGTGAGTACGAATTTCGTGGCTCATGTTGGCCAGAAATTCTAACTTAGCCTGTCCCAACATCTCGGCTTGCTGTGTTGCCGAGCGCAACTTTGTTTCCACATCATCCATAGCCGAGTCCTCCCAAGTGACTTCCTTATTTACAACCCGTTAGTGGGCTTTGCCAAAACGGTTTTGCCAAGCACTAATAACGCCGTGCTGGAGGATAGCTATAAGGATCTTGCGAAGACCCCGGCTGAGGGTAGTTGCCATAGCCCGGGGGCGTTGATCTATCATCCGGATAGCGGCGATAGTCACGGGCCGGGGGCGCTCCTTCATAGCTGCCGGGAGATTGATACGCCATTTGCTCTTGTCCTTCAACAATGGGTTTTATAAACAGTTCGACCCGGCGATTAATTTGACGTCCATCTGGATCGGCATTACTGGCGCGGGGTTGCCGTTCACCTCGCCCCTCGGTGCGGAGACGCTGGGGAACGACACCCTGGGATGCTAAGAAGTCCGCCACGTTGTTAGCACGGCGCTGGGAGAGTTGTAAATTGTAGCTATCCGCCCCAACACTGTCGGTATGTCCAATCACATGCACCACGGTCCGATCATACTGGCGCATAATATCCGCCACCTTATCGAGGGTGGGCATAAAGACCCGCTTAACGGAAGCGCTGTCAAAATCAAAGGACACTTCACTAGGAATGTTTAATTTCAAACTACCATCCCGCAAACGTTGAATTTCCAAATTGTTACGCTGCTGCTCATCGGCCAACGCCTGTTCAAAGGCACGCTGTTGACGGTCCATATAACTGCCAACTCCCCCACCGGCTAAGGCGCCTACCGCAGCCCCCAAGGCGGCGCCCACATCATCATCGATCTGATGACCCAACACAGCCCCAGCAACTGCTCCCACACCGGCGCCAGTTTTAGTACGGCGATAGGGATCATTGGCGGCGCAAGCGCTCAACAAGAGCACTAAAATAACGCTAGCAAGGATTATGACCTTAAATTTCATAGCTCCTAACCTCCTCTCCTAAAACATAATTCATGACACGTTTTTAGCGTATATTGGCTCTAAAATACACTTGATTGATGTCAATAGACACGCCTATCTTCTGCTGGGCATTTTTTGGTATGCTGATGGGCATGGAACTTAAGCAACTGCGGTTGCAAGCGATTTTTAGGATTTATTATGCTCGCAATCAAACGTATTTTACCTACCAACCCAGAAAAGCTAAGCCGGTTTTCCGTTTTCGTTACCGTCCTTTTTATTATATTGTTGGCCAACAGTCTGGCGCAGCTCAGCTGGAATTTATTATTACCGCCTGACGCCGATCTATCAGCCACGGTTGATGATCCGTTTGAGGGTGCGCCGCAGTCAATTTCGGCCAATCAAGATATGGATTATACAGCGGTTGCTGATTGGCATCTGTTTGGCGAACCACCTAAAGCCCAACCAAAAGCGCCATCCCCTGCTCCCATAAGGGCTCCAGAAACTCGCCTTAATCTTAACTTAGTAGGCATCTTCTTTTCCGACAATAGCCGTCTCGCCGTCGCTTTGATTGCCGCCAGCGACAATACCGGCGTGCGCGGTTATCGGCTCGGTGACCCATTGCCTGGCGGCGCCCGCTTGGAACAAGTCTATGCGGATCGTGTTGTGTTAGACCGTAATGGGCAACTGGAAACCTTAAGCTTACCTAAACAGACAGCGTTTAGTTACCAAACCCCATCCACCAACCTGTCACCGCCAAATTCCATGGATAATGAAACCATCAACGCCAGCGATGTGGCTGAAGAAATTCGTGAACGCATCGCCACGCAACCGCAAGGGCTACAGGATTTGGTGCAGGCAAGACCCTTTATAAAAAACGGTCAGTTTATGGGTTTTCGTCTTTTACCTGGGCTTGATGACCAAATGTTTGAGCAGCTAGGTCTTGAACCTGGCGATGTCATCACCCAAGTCAATGGGATACAACTAACTGATCTTCAACAAAGTATGAATATACTTCAAGAAATACTTAACGCCGATCAGGTGGCTGTTCAGGTATTGCGCCAGGGAACCGAAATACCCTACACCTTCGTTTTAAACAACAACCCATAGCCTCGCCGTAAGCGCCAATCCATGGATTTTATAAATAAAAGGCGAACATCCGTATGATTTCCATAAGAAGACTTTGTTTATCATCACACCTAATTACCCTCCGCCGAGGCTTCAGTATCTTCATGTTAACGGTAGGCTTTGTGATTGCGTTCCAACCCACAGTCGCCCAAGTCACTTTGAACCTAAAAAATGCCGATATTAATGCTTTGATTCAAAGTATCTCAGAAATTACCGGTAGAAATTTTATCGTTGATCCTCGGGTACGAGGCCAAGTATCGGTGATCTCATCTAAACCCATGAATGACGATGAAATCTATCAGGTATTTCTTTCCATCTTAGCAGTGCATGGCTTTACCGCCATTCCCGGGGAGCAGGTCACAAAAATCGTTCCCCTGGCCGATGCTAAGCAGATGGATATCCCCACCATTGATCAGCTAGCAAGGGGCGATGCCACGGATCAGATCGTCACCCGCGTGATCCAAGTGCAAAATGTCTCGGCGGCGCAAATTGTACCGATTCTGCGTCCCTTGATTCCCGCCCAAGGGCATCTGGCCGCTTATGCACCCACCAATGTCCTTATCGTCTCTGACCGAGCGGGTAATGTGGAACGTTTGGCGGATATTATCAGTCGGGTTGATACCGCCAGCGATGCAGAGGTGGAAATCGTCTCCCTGCGTTATGCGTCAGCCAGCGACGTGGTGCGCACCTTGAGCGCCTTAGAACAGGCCAAGCGGCAAGGCGGTGAAATTCCGGCCAGCGGCCCTGTCCAGTTAGTAGCCGACGAGCGCACTAACAGTATCTTATTGAGCGGTGACCAAACCAGTCGGCTGCGAATGCGCACCCTTATCACTCATCTTGATACGCCGCTGACCCGGGAAGGCAATACCCAGGTTATTTATCTACGTTATGCTAAGGCTACGGAACTGGTCCAGGTGTTGACCGGGGTCAGCGAGCAACTTATTGAGAATCAACAGCAGGGTGGCGCCCCCGGCGACGCTCCTCCACCACCGGTGCAAGGAACCCAAAACGACCAAAATATCGATATTCAAGCGGATGAGGCTACTAACGCTTTAGTGATTACAGCGTCTCCGGAAGCGATGCGTTCGTTACGCTCGGTGATTGCGCAATTAGATGTACGCCGGGCACAAGTGTTGGTGGAAGCGGCGATTGCGGAAATCTCCAGTGAGAATACCGCCGAACTAGGCGTCCAGTGGGTAGCCGACGGTACCGAAGGGGGCAATCTGGTAGGCTTTACCAACTTTACCCTCGGCACCAGTCTGGCGGGCGTTGCACAGACGGCGCTAGCCATCGCCGAGGGTGAAATACCGTCAGCGGGTAATGTCCCTCCTGGGCTTAATGTCGGCGTGGGGGATCTGCGCGGCAGCACCCGCTTTGCGGCTCTAGTGAGCGCTTTGGCGGCAGACTCCGACAACAACGTGTTATCCACACCTACCCTGGTCACCTTAGACAATGAAGAAGCGGAAATCGTTGTGGGTGAAAACCGACCTTTTTTAACCGGGAGTTTCACCACCACCGCCGACGGCGCCAATAACCCCTTCCAGACCATCGAACGTCAGGATGTGGCATTGACCTTACAAATAAAGCCGCAGATTAACGAAGGTAACGCAGTACAGCTAGAAATTTCCCAAGAAATACAGAACGTGCTGGAAAATACGCCGCAAGGTCCTGTCACCAGTAAACGTAATATTAGAACCAATGTACTGGTGGAAGATGGACAAATCTTGGTACTGGGGGGGTTAATCGATGATCAGTTGAACGAGAGTATTCAAAAAGTCCCCGGACTTGGAGATATTCCCGTGCTGGGCAATTTGTTTCGCTACCGCAATACCACCAAACGCAAACAAAACCTGATGATTTTTTTGCATCCGGTTATTTTGCGGGGAGGCATCCAAGAAGCCGCCTACACCAACGACAAATACAATTATATCCGTCAACAACAACTGGATGCCCGCCAGAAGGGCGTAGGGCTGTTACCCGATGCGCAAACCCCGTTACTCAAACCCCGCGAGGACGTGGATCGGCAGAGATCGCTGCTGGAACTGCAACAGCCTGAGCCTGCCCCAGAACCCGTCGAACAAGACAAGCCTTTTAATCGACGAACCTCAGGTTTTAACGACAAATGAATCAACCACCGCGCTTGCCCTATGCCTTTGCCAAGCGGCATGGAGTCTTACCCCTAGAATTCAAGGATGGCTGTATAAAAATTGTCTATCGCCCCGATACCCATTCCCATAGCCTTGCGGAACTGCGCCGTTATCTGGCGTTGCCCTTGCATTTTAATCCGGTCTCAAAGGAGACCTTTGAATCTTTAATGCAAGAATTTTACGAAGGCGATAGCGATGGCGCAGCGCGGATGATGGAAGACTTAGGCGACGAGATGGATCTTAATCAGATTGCCATGCAGCTGCCGGAACCGGAAGATTTGCTAGAGAGCGCTGATGACGCCCCTATCATCCGCTTGATTAATGCCTTGCTCACCGAAGCCATTAAAGAAAACGCCTCGGATATTCATATCGAAAGTTTCGAAAATCGTCTGCAAGTGCGTTTTCGCGTCGATGGCGTGTTACGGCAAACCTTGCAACCACCGCGCACCTTGGGACCGCTGCTGGTATCTCGAGTAAAGGTCATGGCCCATCTGGATATTGCTGAAAAACGGCTTCCTCAAGACGGACGTATTTCCTTACGAGTGGCAGGCCGTCCGGTGGATGTGCGGGTTTCCACCTTACCCACGGGTCATGGCGAGCGGGTGGTGCTGCGCCTCCTGGATAAACGGGAAGGACGGCTAGATCTACAACAACTGGGTATGGAACCCAACGCGGAAGGGCTTTTGGAGACGCTGATTGCCCGGCCCCACGGTATCCTTTTGGTGACTGGCCCCACCGGCTCGGGTAAAACCACCACCCTGTACGGGGCGATAAGTCGTCTCAACGATCAACAACGCAATATCATGACCGTCGAAGACCCGATCGAGTATTACTTAGACGGGATTAGTCAAACTCAAGTTAATGCTAAAGTTAAGATGAGTTTTGCCCGGGGTTTACGGGCCATTCTACGGCAAGACCCGGATGTGGTGATGGTGGGTGAAATCCGTGACCTGGAAACCGCCGAGATCGCAGTCCAAGCCAGCTTAACCGGGCATTTGGTGCTCTCCACATTACATACCAATAGCGCGGTAGGGGCCATCACCCGGCTGCGGGATATGGGTGTGGAACCTTTTCTACTCTCTTCAAGTCTGATTGGCGTACTAGCCCAGCGGTTGGTGCGCAGGCTCTGTAAACACTGCAAAAAACCCTTTGTGGCTACTCCAGCTAACTGTCAGGTGTTGGGGGTTGACGCCAATCAACCGCCGACCCTTTACGCCCCCGAGGGATGTGACGCTTGTAATCGCTCTGGCTACCGGGGACGCTCGGGTTTGTTTGAGCTGGTGCTGGTGGACCCTGCCCTGCAGACCATGATTCACGAGGGCAACAGCGAACAATCCCTAGAGCAACACGCCCGCACCTTTACGCCCAGTCTGCGCGACGATGGTCGACGCCGGGTATTAACCGGCGACACCACCTTAGCAGAGCTGCTACGGGTAACCCAAGAGGAGTAATCGTCTCATGCCTGCCTTTCACTATGCAGCCTTGGATGAGCGGGGTCGCACCCGCAAGGGCTTGCTGGAAGGCGACACCGCTCGGCAAGTGCGGCAACTGCTCCGGGAGCGGGGTTTAAGCCCGCTGGAAGTGGCGGAAGTAGCGGGTCGTGGACAGCAGCGAGGAGATAGCCGACGGCTCACCTGGGGAACTCGGGTCAATGCCACGGAACTGGCCTTGATTACCCGCCAACTGGCCACTTTGGTGGGTTCTGGCTTACCGTTGGAAGAAGCCCTGGGCGCCGTGGCAAGACAGGCGGATAAAACGCGTCTTAACAGTTTGCTATTGGCGGTACGGGGCAAAGTGTTGGAGGGGCATACCCTGGCCGTGGCCTTAGGTGAGTTTCCCCGGGTATTTCCAGAATTATATCGGGCGACAGTCGCTGCTGGGGAACAAGCCGGGCATTTGGACGTGGTTTTTGAGCGACTTGCGGACTATACGGAAAACCGTCAACAGATGCGTCAAAAAATTGGCCTCGCGTTGTTTTATCCGGCGTTGCTAACCGGGGTGGCGCTGCTCATCGTGACCGGTTTGCTGACCTACGTGGTGCCCCAAGTGGTGCAGGTTTTTACGAGTCTTGGACAGCAATTACCCGCCTTGACCCGTTATTTAATTGCCACCAGTAGTTTTTTAAGGGAACAGGGGCTTTTGTTACTGGGTCTATTAGCGATATTAATCATTGGATTTAGCTATGGGCAACGCCAGGTTGGCTTCCGGCGGCGTTGGCATCGTTTGATCCTAAGGTTGCCTTTTTTTGGCCGGCTCGCGCGGGGACTTAATAGCGCCCGCTACACCCGCACTCTCAGCATCCTGATTGCCAGCAGTGTTCCAGTACTGGAGGCGTTACGGATTGCCGCTCAAGTGATTGCTAATCTACCCATGCGCGAAGCCGTGGAACATGCTGCTCTGCGGGTAAAAGAAGGCAGCAGCTTGTACACGGCGATTCACGAAAGCAATCTTTTTCCTCCCATGACTGTCCAATTAATCGCCAGCGGAGAGGCCAGCGGTCACTTGGAAAACATGTTGGAGCGAGCTGCTACCCAACAAGAACGAGAAACGGAAACCCTCATCGCCGCCCTATTGGGCATCTTTGAACCCCTATTAATCTTAGTGATGGGGGGTGTGGTCCTGGTTATTGTGCTGGCTATTTTATTACCCATTTTTGATCTCAATCAGATGGTGCAGTGAGCCAGGGTGACGTTAATAAGTCCACAGGGCTTTTCCCTGTAAAACGCGAGCATATATTTAAATTAAATTAATAGGCATACATTATGCTTAAAATAGTCAAATCATTTAAAGCATAAGGGTTTTTCTATGAACAAATATCCATTAAAACGCATGACATTGGGCTTTACTCTGATCGAAGTGATGGTTGTCGTAGTTATTCTCGGTATTCTTGCCGCCATTGTGGTGCCGCGTATTATGGACCGCCCCGATGAGGCGCGCATCATTAAAGCCAAACAGGATATCCGGGTACTGCAAAGCGCATTGGACTTGTATAAATTAGATAATTACCGTTATCCCACCACCGAACAGGGATTAGAAGCGTTGGTGCAAAAACCCACCGGCGATCCACAACCCCCGCGCTGGAAAGCGGGTGGTTATATTGATCGTCTGCCTAAAGACCCCTGGGGTCAAACCTATCAATACCTCAGTCCAGGTCAGAAGAGCGCCACCGATATCTATTCTCTCGGCGCCGATACCCAGCAAGGGGGTGAAGGCGCCGACGCAGACATCGGCAACTGGAATTTGGATGGCTAGTTCGGAGCAACACGGTTTTACCCTACTGGAGTTGATGGTCACGTTGTTTTTAGTCGGGATTTTTTCCACCTTTGCCCTGCTTTCGCTGCGGGGCGCCGATGAAAATGAACTGCTCGCCACGGAGGTGCAGCGTTTAGGCGCCTTGGTGGAAATAAATCAGCAAGAAGCGTTGTTGCAAGGTGAACAACGGGGTGTCTATTTTACCGAGACGGGTTATTCCTTTGTGGGTCGAGATAGCCGTGGCGAATGGCAACCCTTGGTCAGTGCTGGTTTTCGTACCAGCCATGATTTACCCGCTGGTATGACGCTGGCCTTGTGGGTAGATAACCTCAGTATAGATCTTGACAACGTCCCCGAGCAGCGCCCGCAAGTGCTGTTACTGTCCAGCGGCGAGACAACGGATTTCCGGGTGGTTTTTAATCTTGTGGAAAGCAACCTAGCCGGTTACTGGGTGGCCAGCGATCTAACCGGTCAGCTAAGCCTAGGATCTGGCCAGTGAGTCTCGCAAAAAACCGCGGTTTTACCCTTTTAGAGGTCTTGGTAGCCATGGCGATTCTCGCCACCGCCATGGGCGCCATCATCCAAGCGGTGGGTCACAGCGCTAATCAGTTAGGGTATTTACGCAACCAAACCTTTGCCAGTTGGGTGGCTTTAAATGAAATTAATCGCGTGCTATTAGAACAAGAATGGCCAGAAGTTACCACTCTTAACGGCACCACGGAAATGGCCACCCAGGAATGGCAGTGGGAGATGGAGATTAGCGCAACCTCTGATGAAGATCTCCGCCGCCTTGATGTCACCGTGAGCTTAGCTGATGACGAAGCAGTACTGGCCACTCTAACGGCTTTTAAAGGACGTCCGTCATCGTGAAATCAATCAAGGATGTATTTACGGCGTCCTCTGAAACGAGCTGCGTAAATTCAGATACAGAGCAGAGCAGGCCCGCTGTTATCTTTCGACGCCACGGTTTAAACTCTGTGACGGGAGATCAACCGGGCTTTACCCTGTTAGAACTACTAGTAGCCATCACTGTGTTTACCTTTATTGCAGCCGCCGCCTACACAGGTTTGCGCAGCGTCTTATTTAATCAAGCCGCTATTGAGGTAGAGTCTAAACGGTTCGCTGAGATTCAGATGGCATTTTATATCTTGGCGCAAGATATCCAACAGGCGGCGCCACGACCTGTAAAAGATGAGTACGGTGACTCTCAACCAGCTTTGAAAAGCGATGACCTGGATGACAACATCTTGCAGTTAACGCGAACCGGTTGGGATAATCCGTTAGGGCAACAACGCACAACCTTACAGCGTCTGGCGTATCGTTTAGAAAACGGCCAATTAATCAGGTTATATTGGGACACTCTTGACCGTAGCGGCATCAGTGAACCCCGTCAAATAATCCTGTTGGAAGGGGTGCAAAGTGTTGCAGTGCGTTTTCTCGATACGGAAAACACTTGGCAAACCCAATGGCCGTTGCCTGAAAATCCAGGTGGCGACATTCCCGCCACCTCGCTACAACAACAAACATTGCCGCGGGCGGTTGAGTGGCAAGTCAGCCTCGAAGACTGGGGTGACATTAGCCGACTTTTTTTGCTGGTTAACGCCTAGAACTTGTCCCGCGTGATCCACCAACACCACCAAAACAAAGCCTATTTTATGGTCATCCACCAGCAGCAGCGTGGCGTTGCTTTGATTACTGTGCTATTGGTGGTTTTTATCATCACTATGGCGGCAACAAGCCTTGCAACACTGCAGCAGCAAACCATACGGCGTAGCACCCTATTCCAGCACCAACTCCAGGCACGCCTTTATACCCTCGCTGGGTCACATTGGGCAGGAGCGGTATTACGCCGTGATCTCGCCGAAGGCGAAACCGATTATCTGGGCGAAGCTTGGGCATCTTTGCCACCCGCGTTACCTATTGAAGGGGGTTCACTAGAGGGCCGCATTGTGGATCTGCAGGGACGTTTTAATCTAAACAATTTATTTTCGGTCTATCCTTCCTCCGAGCCTGAGTCTCAAAACCCGGATGATGAGGAGAATGAGGTGGCTGATGACGATAGCGAAACTGAACAAGATCCAAACGCTGACGATCCACAGACCCCGCTGACAAATAATACCGAAGAGTCAGCCTGTGGTGAGGGTTTAAATCAGGATATGGATCAACAGCAATGTCAGATCTTGGAGCGTCTTTTAGAGGTACTAGAGATCGACACGGTCAACATTGATCCTATTTTGAAATCCATTGCCGATTGGCTTGACAAAGATGGTGAACCGCGTTTTCCCGACGGCGCTGAAGACAGTGAATATGTTGGATTGACGCCCCCTTATTTAACCGCTAATCGTCCCTTTATTAGCGTCTCGGAATTACGGTTGATTAAAGGTATCGACGCTGAGGTCTATAGCAAACTAGCTCCTTATCTAAGTGCGCTACCGGCTAAAACACCGCTCAACGTCAATACTTTGACGCCTCCCCTGTTGGCGGCACTCAGCGATCAATCTATGAGCCTTGAAGAAGCACAAACGCGTCTTGAAAACCCACCTGACGAAGGCTATAAAAATCCCCAGGAATTTCTTGACGCACAGAGTATTAGCGTCATAAATCCTGAATTGCTTTCTGTAAATAGTCAGTATTTTTTAGTCCAAGTCGAAGCTCGGGTCGGTGAAGGACGAGCAAGTCTAGAAAGCGTTTTGCAACGAGAATCGGAAAACAAAACGCGGGTCTTGCTGCAGAGCTTCGGCAACGATGATGGAACCCTATCGCCATGATGCACTGGTTACCTTTTCGTTTCATTAACCCGGATTTGGTGGAATGGCTGACAGAAGACGATCAGCCCGCCCAAGGCACTCTTAGCGAACTTGCCCACGTCATCACTGCTAGCCATCAACCGTTATTAGTGATTCCAGGCGAAATGGTGATGCTAAAACAGGTTCAAGTACCGGGACGTAACCGAGCCACCGTACTCAAAGCGATTCCCTATGCGTTGGAGGATAATCTAGCCGAGGATATAGACACCCTGCATTTTGCCGTGGGTCCCCTGCAGCCTGGGATACCTATACCCGTGGCGGTGATACGCCATGAGATTTTACAGGGTTGGCTCAATGCCTGTGGCGAGGCGGGCGTTACACCCGCCGCGGCAATACCTGATACCCTATTGCTGCCTTATCAAGATGACGCATGGAGCTTGTTATTAGAACAAGATCGAGGGGTGTTACGCCACGGCCTATGGGAAGGCTTTGTTATTGAACAGGCTAATTTAGAATTCTTGCTTAGTATGACCTTGACTGAAGCCGATCAACTGGCGCCTTCTGATTTACGGGTCTGGGGTGAAGTGCCGCCTGAGTTAGCTCACCTTGCCTTAGAGATCCATCCTGAAACAGAGACCCACCCATTGGCGACGTTTGCCGCAGGTTATCGGTCCGGCGCCAGCATCAATCTTTTGCAGGGTCCTTATAGTCGGCAAGCTCAGCTTGGCAAATGGTTACGGCCGTGGCGAGTAGCGGCAATCTTGGCAGGCTGTTGGCTGGGGCTACAAATTATCCTACAAATCAGCGACTATGCACGACTCCAGCAAGAACAAACTCATTTTCGCGATGAAATGGTGCGTATCTATAAGGAGGCGGTACCAGATGCTCGACGTATCGTCAATCCTCGCGCCCAGCTGGAAAACCGTCTTCAAGAATTGCGCGGAACCGGCAACGGTGAAGAATCGGTTTTTTTACCGCTGCTTCAGCAAAGTGGGCAAGCATTACGGGGCGTCGAAGGTATTACCTTACGGGGCTTGCGCTATAAACCCAATCAGCTGGATTTGGATTTAGAAGGTAACAGCTTAGAGACTTTTGATGTTTTAGAACAGCGCTTTAATGAGCAAACCCAACTGAATGCCCAGATGCGCACCACTAGACAAGAAGACAAAGTAGAGAGTCGAGTGACTTTAAGAAAGACCTCCTCATGATGACCTGGTGGAATAAATTAAGTACACGGGAACGCTGGATAGTCGGTGTTGGCGCAGGTCTCGTTGCCGTTCTGCTTTTTTATGCGCTGGTCTGGCATCCGCTGCAGAGGAATCTGGCCGCACTACAACAATCGGTAGGAGAGCTGCGCACCGATGTCACTTGGATGCGGCAAGCCGCAGGCGATGTAAAACGACTCAATAACACCCCTGAGACCAATTCTCAAAACACACCGGCGCGGGATGAATCGTTATTGGTTTTTGTGGATCGAACCGCCCGCTCAGCGGGGCTTGGAAGCGCGGTAAAACGGGTCGAACCGCAAGGCGCTAACCAACTCCAAATACGCCTGGAACAAGTAAGTTTTGATCAGATGATTCGCTGGCTGGGAAGTTTACAACAAGAGCACGGTATCGCTGTTATCAATGCAGTGGTTGATCGGCAAACCCAAAGCGGACGGGTTGACGCTCGCTTGGTTCTGCAAGGTGGCGAACCGTGAAGCGGGTATTGGGTTATGGTCTATTAGGTTTAATCGCTTATGGCTTTTTTATGCTGGTTCAGTTTCCGGCTAGCGTCCTTGCCGATTGGTTAACCCGTACTGTACCTGCTCTCACGTTACAGCAGGTTAGCGGCTCAGCGATTCAAGGTGGCGCTCAAAATGTACGTTTACAGGACATACGACTACCGTCTTTGACTTGGCGGATGCGGGTTTTGCCGTTGTTGTTAGGTCGGCTAGAATACCGCGTTAGCGTCTCGGAAACAGACGTCCAACTGGATGCCGTTGTGGGTACTGGCTTATTTAATCAACATTGGCGGGTAACCGATATGGAAGGTCAATTGCCTGTGCCTAAAGCCCTGTCCATCATCAGTCAAATACCCGCACCTCTTAATGGCGAGATAACCTTCGCTAATGCAGACGTCAGTTGGGACAATGAGGGGGCGGTTTATGCAGCCGACGGGACAGTCGGTTTTGTCAACACTCGTACTACCTTTGCAGACCCTTTTCAAATTGGTAGTTTCAATGCTGAACTCAGCGCCGAGTCACCTAACCTACTGGCTGCGGTTGAAGATAGTGGTGGACCCCTGGAATTTTCCGGAATGCTGAGTTTAGCGCCTGATGGTGGTTATCAACTGGTGGGACGGGCTAGTTTGCGTGACACCGCCGACAATCGATTGCGCGACACCCTTAATTTGCTAGGCCAATCCAGTGGCGATGGTCAGTGGCAACTGGATCTGTCAGGCGTATTGGGAGAAGGGTTAGTAGGAGGTTAAAACGGATTTTAATCTGAATTAGCCGCATCCGGTTCAAGCGCCAAATCAAAAAGATGACCTGCCCGTTTTGCTTTGGTGGTTAGATAACTTTCATTATGGGGATTAACTGAACCCATAATGGCAACCCGTCCCACAATCTCGATACCTTCTTTCTCCAATGCCTGGAGTTTTCTAGGGTTATTGGTCATTAAACGCACTTGCCGCACATTAAGCTGCCTAAGCATTTCAGCAGCTGCTTCATAACGGCGTTCATCGTCTTTAAAACCCAGCATTTCGTTAGCATCCACAGTATCAAAGCCCGCTGCCTGGAGCTGATAAGCGCGCAACTTATTGGCTAAGCCGATGCCACGACCTTCCTGGGCCAGATAAAGCAGCATCCCACCACCCGATTGCGCCATGGTTTTGATGGTATTGCGAAGCTGATCACCACAGTCGCATTTTAAACTACTAAAAATATCCCCTGTTAGACAGGCGGAATGTATACGTACTAAGACAGGATCAGATAGCTCGGGATCACCAACCACCACCGCCAAATGTTCCGTACTGCCGTCGGCGCCCCGAAACAGCACAAATTGACTCGCACCAATACCCGCCAACGGTACTTGCGCTTGACTGACGGGCTTTAGGGATTGAGCCAACATCTTAGGATAGTTTGCAATGTCGCTGATATCGACAGGCGCCAGGTTGGAAAAACTAGACGACGTTGCGGCGGTTATTTCAGTCACCGCTGCTAAGCTCACCGGCGCCATAATGACCGCTGGCAGAAGTCGCGCAAATTTGGCAAGCTGTAAAGCGACTTTTGCCGGGTGATTAGCATCCGATACGTTTACCCCAGCATGGAGAGCCACCGCATCAGCGGTATCATGAACCGTGTCAAAAGCGATACCCTGAACCCACTCCCAACTGGCGCTAGTGGGCAATCCAAGGGTCAAAGACAGATCTGTGACACCTACCAAGCCTAGGGCTGCCGCCCGCTGTAAGGTGATTGTTAGGCTAGGCGGCTGTGGCGCGATGGCGCGGATCTGATCGATTAATGTCGGCAAAGCCGTCTCAACGGATGCCAATAACCATATCGTTCCGCTATGCTCTATGGAAATCGCTAACCCTCTGCGTAGATCAGCAATGGCTCGATCTATCTCTAACACAGCCTGGTAATTATTAAATTGATTGTTACCCATGGATTCAAAGTCACCGTGAGTGTCTAATAAGTTTTTAAAATTTTCTGAACAAAAAATTTACAAAGATTATACAACGTATTTGTGAGACAGCCGAGAATTTAGAAGGTTTTTTTAAATTACGCTTTATGAGTGAAGTCTCAGATGGTTACTATCCCGCTCTGTGAAAAAATAGTCTGGCAGTTTCTGCTTGCGCTACGCCGCCGTGTTCAAGCTAGTCCTGCTCGCTCAGAGCCTATGGGCTTTGGTTTTGACGAACAGGGTCTACTCGTACAAGTTCCTTTACTAGAGGCGCTCATTGTACTGGGTCCTGACGCCACTTGGATAGCCCATACCGACATATCAGAAGCGGCCGCCCAGCTTTTCGACCTCTACTTATCTGTATGTCTGGCTTCAACTAACCAACCTTTAACCCTGGCCCATCTTGGACAAAGCTTGGACGGGCGTATTGCCACTGAGGGTGGCGCTTCCTGCTATGTTACGGGTCCTGCCAATATTGTCCATCTACACCGGATGCGAGCCTTATGCGATGTGGTGTTAGTGGGCGCCACGACGGTTCGTAGCGACAATCCCCGTCTCACCACTCGCCGGGTTCAAGGATCAAACCCGGTGCGGGCTATTTTAGATACCCAATTGCGTTTGCCTAGAGAGTTTAACGTTTTCCAAGATGCTGCGGCGCCCACCTTAGTTTTTTGCGATAGGCGGGTTACTAAAGACTCATTGGGGCAAGCTCAGGTTATTGGGGTGCCTACTCAAGACGGCAGGCTGTCCCTCGTGGCAATTCTTGAACAATTACATAAACGCGGACTTTATACGGTATTTATAGAGGGCGGCGGTATCACGGTATCGGGTTTTTTGCAGGCGGGTTTGTTGGATAGATTGCAAGTAACTGTCGCTCCTCTACTCATCGGTTCCGGCCGACCCAGTATCACGCTACCCGTTATCGAAGATCTCAATGACGGGCTGCGCCCTCAACATCGGCTTTTTATCATGGGCGATGATGTGCTGTTTGACTGTATGTTTCACTGAACGATTAACAATACTCGCCTAGCCACCCTCACCGTTTTGCTTAAAAGCCAAGCAAAATTTACGATTTGTTTCTACGATGGCCTATCATCTGGCTAACTTGTTTTTAGCACAATCTTACCGCATACATGCTGTCCCCTACTGGTCTCTTGGGCCAAAGCGGCTTCCACCAGCGGCATCTCTTCAATCATAGCCGGTTTCACCGTGCCCGCCGCAATCAGCCCTGCGATGATTCGTAATTGCTCACCATTCGGTTCCACAAAAACAAAATCGCCTTTTACCTGGAACTTGTGCAGTAAATCATCGGGCGGCGGCGCCACAATGGACACCAACCGCCCACCCGATTTAAGAACTTCAAAACTTTGCTGCTGTACCTTATCACCCACGGTATCAAACACCACGTCAATCCCGGCAGGTTCGGCAGTTTTCACCCTATCCACAAAATTTTCTTTCTTATAATCAATAGCCACATCAGCACCGAGACTTTTAATATAGTCATGGTTTATAGAACTTGCTGTAGCATACACTTTGGCGCCCGCCTGTTTAGCAAATTGTATCCCTAGGCTGCCAACGCCTCCGGCGCCGGCGTGGATTAATACCGTTTCCCCCGAGGTAAGCTGGGCCGCATCAAAAAGCGCCTGCCAGGCGGTAAGTCCGGTTAGGGGAATGGAGGCGGCTTGGGCAAAGCTTAAGTTATCAGGCATAGCTGCTAATGCAGTTGCCTTAACTGCTATAAATTCTGCGTAAGTACCGTGTTGTACAGTGGGCTTACGGCAGTAGCCATACACTTTGTCGCCTTTCTTGAATGCACTCACGGCTTTACCCACAGCACTCACTGTTCCTGCTGCATCCCACCCTAGAATAATAGGGAACTGATGGGGAATAAGATCCTTGAGTAAGCCTTCGCGGATTTTCCAATCGACAGGATTGACGCTGGTATAGGCTAACTGAATAAGCACTTCGTCATCCTCCGGGGTAGGCACAGGCATATCAGCTAACCGCAACCGTTCTGCACCACCAAAATCATCGATAATCATCGCCTTCACAGCAAAAATCCTCAAGGGTCTACGTTAAACAACAGGACTTACGCAGCTCGTTCCAGAAGACGCCGTGAACACATCCCTATGGGCTTGACGACGGCCTTCCGGGCCGTCGAAACCTCTTTCACAAGCTACGCAAGTCCTTTTTGCGTAAGTCCTGACAACTCATTTTTAGACAACCGATTGGGAAAAGAACTCCCACCAGGTTATAGTGCTCTCCCTTACTTTGGGGAAAGTGAACTTATACAAACACAATACATCTCAAGTCATCAAGTTAATTGTCTTAAAATGACGACTAAAAACCTTTTAACGATCAGCTTCTATGTTTACACCCTCATTCTTTGGCAAAAGCACGTTGCAAAAATGGATTAGAAAAAGTCTGCTAGGATTGACGCTGCTGATTCTAGGATTGGTTTTATTAGGTACTACTTATCAAGCACTAGGAACCCGGTTCGATCGACAGACCTTTGCGCCTCCCGGCGAACTGATTGACATGGGCGGCTATCGATTGCACCTTTTTTGCCAAGGGGAAGGCACACCGATAGTCATTCTGGAATCGGGTCTCAGCGCCACAGTGGCCATGTGGACACGTATCCAAAGGGGATTGGCAAAAACGACTCAAGTGTGCGCCTATGATCGAGCCGGCATCGGTTGGAGCGAATCGAATTCGGCTGAACCCGATGCTGAACATATCGCTCAACAACTGCATACCCTTTTGCATAAAGCCAACCTGCAAGGCTCTTTTGTGGTGGTGGGACACTCCATGGGCGGTCTGTTTGCAAGAGCTTATAGCGCCACCTTTCCAAACCAAGTGGCTGGGCTTGTTTTGTTAGACGCCGTTCATCCTGATCAAGGTCAGGGTCTTTCAGAAAAAGCACAGACCCAACAACAGCAATTTATGCAATTGCTGCAATGGACGCCTACCTTGGCACGCTTAGGGGTTTTGCGGGTAGCGAGTTGGTTTAATAGGATTGCCGAAGAACTGCCGAACCAGGCTCAGGCAGCCCACCAAGCCCTTTTAATAACCACAAAACATCTACAAGCAACTTTGGATGAAGCCAATCAATGGGAAAAAACCACCGCCCAAGTACGCCAGCAACAGAGTTTGGGTGATATTCCTTTGCTGGTTATAAGCGCCGGCACCGATGAATTTGGTTTTGGCGCACAACGGGTTGGACAATGGCAGGCATTACAACGGGACCTTACCCAGCTATCCGACAACAGTCGTTATATTCTTATTCCACAAGCTACTCACCATTCGCTGCTGACCGATCCTGAACATGCCACCATGACGGTAGCCGCCATTAGACGTATGGTTATACAAGTCCGCATAAACTCTAATAAAAAAGCCAAGGGTGCGCAATAAATAACAGCACCGCCACAACCAGCCCCACGGCTAATCCCAACCAAGGCAATTCGCTAACGACTAATCGGTTGCGCCCCGTTGCAATCGCCGTAAAAGGCAGCACCGAGGTTTCCCGATAAAAGGCGTCTAAGGGTTCTTCGCTAGCGCGTTTGCGTTGATCCAGATGAAAAGCGCCTAAAAATCCATAGACGATAAATCCACCAAAAAAAATCACATCGCTTAAAGACACCCTCAACAACAGATGAGCCAAACCCCATAACGCTAGACCCATAAACAAAGGATGCCGAGTAATACGAGTAAGCCCACGGGACTGGGTTGGCGTTCCTGGAACCATACTGGTAGGACTTGGTTGAAAGAAAGATGCCACCACCACGGCCCAGGCAAGCGCAGATAACCCTATTGCTAATCCATAGATGACTGGCGTGCGCAAATCCCACAGAAATGGCCCCGTCTCTTGGCTGTCACCGTAGGCGATAACCAGCGGCACAAAGGTGGCCAATGCCACCACCGAATAAAGCCCCAAAAAGGGTTTTTCACCAAGCCGGTCAGTTAGCAGATCCCGCACAGGAGAAGTTGACAGCACTGTATGGCTCAGGGCAAAGGCAAGCCACCAAAATAAAACCCAACCCCAACCTGACATGGTTTACCTCCCACGTTTGACTATTCGATTTAGCTGCCTCAGCGTTTTGGCCATATCAAGGGATTTAAAGAGCTTAAGGGCGAGCCAGGTTTTGTGCTGCAAAATCCCAGTTGAGCAAACGGTCGATCACGGCGTTTACATAGTCTTTGCGGCGGTTTTGGTAGTCTAAATAGTAAGCATGTTCCCACACATCGATGGTCAACAGCGGCTTTTTCTCCTGGACAAGGGGCGTTACTGCATCAGGTGTGTTGACAATCGCAAGTTTGCCATCCTGTTCTACTAACCAAGCCCAACCACTGCCAAATTGACCAGACGCTTTGTCCAGGTACTCCTGTTTCATCGTGTCGTAACTACCAAAAGACTCTTCTATCTTTGTTTTTAAATCACCCGTTGGTTGACCGCCCCCGTTGGCTTTTAAACTAGCCCAGTAAAAAGTGTGATTCCATACCTGAGCCGCATTATTAAAAATGTCAGCGTTGTCTTCTTGGTCAGCCGTGGCGATGATAATTTCCTCTAATTTAGCATCGGCAAAGTCAGTCCCTTGTATTAAGGTATTGAGCTTATCCACATAGCCTTGATGGTGCTTTCCGTAGTGGAAACTTAAGGTGCGCCCAGAAATAACCGGCTCTAGGGCGTTCTCGGCATAGGGCAGATCGGGCATCGTGATAGGAGCAGCATGACCGATGCGCACCCAAGGCGCTGCCACAACAATGGCGCTGCCCGCAGCCAGAGCACCGAGGAAGCGACGCCGAGAAAAACCCTCTGGTGCTGATCTTTTTTGGTGTAACAGATTAGAAAAGTTGTGCTTCACAGAAATCTCCTAACAAAAAAGGTTTTTTGTCGAATGATTGTTTATTGCCTATTAGTCATCCAAAACCATACAACGATTAACGTGCTAAAACTTGCATAAACTGATTGCACTCATCAAGGATGCATCGATCCGCTGCCAAACCAGGCTAGCAGTGCTGCCAAAGTAATAACCGACAAAGAAGTTGTGACTATAACAACGGCAGCGCTACGTTGCACATAGACGTTATAAAGCTGGGCATGAACAAACACCAAAGCGCCGGTGGGAATAGCGGCAATAAGCACGGCGGAATTAGCCCAAAACGGATCGAGGGTAAAAACATAAAGCACCAATCCCCAAGTGACTAGAGGATTGACCAGGAGCTTTAAAAACACCAACCAACTGATCTCGACCATATCGCCCTGGAGGGAATGCCCATAGAGGGACAAGCCCAGCGCAAATAAGGCCGTAGGACCCGCGGCGCCGGCCATGAGATCGAGAAAATTCTCAAACGGTTGTGGCAACGGCAATTCAAAATAGGAAACCAACAAACCCAGCAGCAAAGGGGTTACCACCGGACTGCGCAGCAAAGCTCCCAGCACCTGGGATAAAATCTCACGGCGTTTGTCCCCTTGGGCTTGCGCCCATTCAAGATGGACAACCGCCGCGCCGATGAGAAATAAATTGCTTATCAAGGCGGCTACGATGACAGGTGTGGTGCCCTCGCGCCCAAAGGCGGTCTGAAATAAAGGAATACCCATATACACTGTATTGGCAAAAATGGCCGCCATAGCATGTAAGGTAAGCGTGGCAAGATCCCGATGGCCAAACAGGAGACGGCCACCGATCAACGCCAGTGCCAACGTTATCAAAATTCCACTCAGATAAACCCAGATGAACGGCCAATACAAAAGGTCTTCTAAGGGGGTTTCAGCCGAGGATAGAAACAGTAACGGCGGCAATGTAATCGCATAGACAAAGCGGTTTAACGCTGCGGAACTGGCTGCATCCAGAATATTGAAATGGCGGGCCAGATAACCGCCGAGTATAATGCCAAAAACCGGCAATACGATGTTGATGATGTTTTGCATTGTTTGGTTAAGTGGCCTATCGGCAAACCTGAGACTGGTCTATTTGGCCAAGGGTAAGTCTGCTATGCAAGGGTTTTTCTAAAATAGGTACTTTATTCGCAGCACATTACATCTGTCTGCGAAAAATTCTCGCCTTTGAATAGCAGTGATTCACCGATATCTATAGCGGCAAATAGTGATTTTTTTCACATGGTTTTTGTGAATTATTTCACTGACCTTAAACTTCACTTCAACAATAATGTCCGCTCGGTGTTTCTGCGTTTGCTTCTAAAAATTATTAAATATCAAGTCCAGATTTATAATCACCAACTCTATTGGAGTTCTACGATGGCATTGCAAGAAAAAAGAGATATAACCGTTAGAACCACTATTGTAGCTATCTTTACTATAAGCGCTTTGGCTGCCCCCTTATACGCTTCTGAGGCCGAACCAAAGAGAAGGGCCTACGGACCGACAAAGATTTCCCACTGCCGCACCATCAACAGGCCAGGCTCCTATATTGTAACGAAAAACCTCACCGCTGAGGGCGATTGTATTGTAATCAAGGCCAGTAACGTTACCCTCGATCTGGACGGATTTGTCCTATCCAACACTGCTGATCTCGGTGAGGATGCACGAGGTAGTGGCGTTACGGCAGTAGACAGATCAAGAATTGTTGTTCGCAATGGCACAATTACGAATTTTTTTTTCGGTATCGAGATCTCTGGCCAAGCGGTCATCAAAGACATCAATGTCCCACTTAGCGGCGGTGGCGGGATAACGGTCGGCCCAAACAGCATTGTCAATGGTAATATTGCCAACAGTAGCGGCCTTGGCAACGGGATAACGGTCGGCCCAAACAGCATTGTCAATGGTAATATTGCCAACAGTAACGACAATTTCGCAATATCCGCTGGCGAAGGCAGCACTATCAGTGGTAATACCTTAAGATTCAATCAAGCTGGAGGAATAAGCGCTGGCGAAGGCAGTACCGTCAGCGGCAATACCGCCCGGGAAAACGGCAGTGGAGTGGAGGTCGATTGCCCCAGTGCTATCATTGGCAACACCTTAACATCTAATGACACGAACTTTATACTTAATGGCACTGGCTGTCTCGACGTTAACAATGTTGCACCGTAGCACATAGCCCTGAGTCGATGCGCCGACTCGGTCGATTGATAATTTTAACGTTATTTGCAACACAAATACAAAACCCTATGTCGGTACTGACATAGGGTTTTTAGCCTGAATTCGGATGAAGTACAACGAAATTTTGGCTACTTACTTCATCCTAAGGATTTGCTGAGCAGATTGACCCGATAGCATCTTGATACCATAACCAAAGAACAAACCCCACCCACCACCAGCAAACCAAGTCCGGCCGTAAATAAAATTGCTGTTAACATCTACCAAGTACCGAAAGAATGTTTACATCATGCTTATCTTTATTAAAAGCACAAAGCTACAAAAAGTTATCTTACGCTTTTTAAGTTTGTTGCTATTGCTATTTAGTCTGACGTTGTTACCCCCGGTGGCCATTGCCATAGAGTAAGGTAAAATGGTTTATTAAAACCATAGAGAGGAAAAGGTGAATGACGCAAACAGTTCACACAGTTAGCCTCTACAACCAATTACTAAACTTGCCCGAGCCACTCATAGGTGAGATTCTAAACGGGCAACTGCATACCCAGCCGAGACCAACCGGCCTACATGCGTTGACTAGCTCTTCGCTGGGTGATGAACTGGTCGGCCCATTCCAGAAAGGACGTGGCGGCCCGGGCGGCTGGTGGATTATCGACGAACCGGAGATTCACTTTGTGCGTGACATAGAGGTCGCTGTTCCTGACTTGGCGGGTTGGCAACGAGAGCGGATGCCAACGGTACCGCAGGATCATCGCTTTGAGGTGGTTCCCGATTGGATTTGCGAGATTATTTCCCCTTCCACGGCGAGCAAGGATCGTGACATCAAGCTACCGCTGTATGCAAGATACGGTGTTCAGTATGTTTGGTTAATCGATCCCCGGCGGCGTGAGTTGGAGGCTATAGCGTTAACAAATGGTTGTTGGGCATTACTCGGCAAATTTTCAGACAAAGATTGCATCGCGGTTGCGCCCTTCGATGCGATCAGCATCTCGCTAAGCGTTCTATGGGGTTAGCGCATTTCCCGTTTGACTGTACAAAGCGTTTCAATAACACCAACGTTTCCACATGATGGGTTTGTGGAAAAAAATCATAGGGAAGGATGCGATTGACCCGATACCCTGCCGCCGTTAATCGCTCCAAGTCCCGCCGCAGCGTGCCCGCACTGCAAGATAAATAAGCCATGCGCCGGGGGCGAAACGTCTCGGCCACCCAATTCAGTACCCCTGACTCTAAACCCGTGCGGGGTGGATTTACATATAACCTGCCCTGATCGGCAAACTTTTTATGTTCCCCTAACCAGGTGGTAAGTTGAGGCAGACGTTGTACACATTTTCCCTGTAATACCAGTGCTTGGGGGGCATTCTGCCGCGCACACTCAACCGCCTCACCACCCAGCTCGACACCCAAGGTTGGCGCTCCTCGTTGCACCCAACGAGCAAGCGTTGATCCGCTACCGCAGTAAAGATCGATAATGGGTGTATCCGCGCTAGGGACAAGAAAGGCTTCTGCCTCATCCAAGGCGTTTTCATAAAGCGTAGGAATCAATTGTTGAAAAGCGGACGGTCCATAAATAAGTCCGTTGTTGTTCTTTGATCGAGGCTGTCCCCAAAGTAAATGCCAACCGCGTTTTGCAAAAAGATGTCGACCTGCCGCAGGATGCAAATTCAACCAAAGTCCCTCTATGCCATTGGCCGCTAAACCCTGTTGCACGGACTGATCAAGCCAGGTTGTTATGTCAGGTCGCTTAGCCGTCTTGAGTATGAGGGTGACTTGAGCGCCAGCTTGCACATAGAAGGCCATAGGGAAATTCGATGCTGGCGGCAGCGCTTGGGTCAATAACGCAATAGTTTGTTGAACCCGTTGCGAATGCACTGGGCAGCGCGGAATGGGAATCAACCTATCGCGGGCCATTAGCCCAAACTGCCATCCTACACACTCATCCCAAACCGTCGCCAAGCAGACTTTATCCCGATATTGCCAACGGCCATGCTCGGCAAGCGCTTGTAAAGGGCCGATAGTTTCCCGCCAAGGTGCTAGCCGCGCTGTTAGCCAGTTTTCTTTTTGAGTTTGGCTTTGTTGTGCGCTTAAGGCGCGATGAGCGCAGCCACGACAAACTGGGTGACAACCCTCTTGTAACTGATGATCTGTCGGTGATGAAATAGGGTGGATCGAAGCAACCATGCTTCAATCCACCAGCTTATATTGTGAGGTCAAATTTACTCGGCAGTGGTAGGATCGATCATGGTATGAATCTGCTCGATACGATTTGCCGGGAAACCGCCCTGTTCCGCATGTTCCCTTATCAGGGTTTCATTGGGCGCGATATACACACAATAGATTTTGTTATCGGTGACATAACTTTGCACCCATTGAATTTGCGGGCCCAAGCCACCTAGCACACCACAGGATGTCTGGGACATGCCTTGCAACTGTTCAGGGGACAGTTTTCCCGCATCGGGTACTTCGCGCTCAATTACATACTTCGGCATGGGGTTATTCTCCGTTGACTAGAAATAGGTTTTTAACACAGCACGGATATATTTTTATGTTTTCAAAACAACTAATCCGCTGCTATAACTGCAAATGTAGCAGGTGAATAAATAATCCGCCAACGATACCCTCGCTTGAGGGGAATGATTTTTTAGAGGGCTTACTCGTAATAGTTGGATACCCCCCCCAAAAGCTATCAATAAATTTATTGATATAGCTCATCTTTTACACCCTATCATTGAGAATATCTTTTGCTAAACTTTAGGTTTACTATTTAATGACTTGTTGTACTTTTATAAACTCATTTAAGACCAAAATTTGTAAGGTTTTAAACCTGTTTTTGTCAACAAAGCTCTCCCCACCAAAGCTCCCTTGAGGAGAATTATCGATGCTAAAATCTTTACATATAGATCCTCAAAAATGTACTGGCTGTCTGCAATGCGAGATGGCGTGTTCGTTAGTCAACGAAGGACTTTTCAATACCGCAAAATCCCGCATTAAAGTATTTACCTTCCACGAAGAAGGCCGCTTTGTGCCGTATACCTGCACCCAATGTGACGAGGCATGGTGTATGCACGCCTGTCCGGTGGAGGCCATTACGGTCAATCAACTAACCGGCGCTAAAGAAGTGAACGAAGCCATTTGCGTCGGCTGCAAAGTGTGCACCATTGCTTGCCCCTTTGGCACGGTTAATTACAACGAAGATTCGGGCAAAGTGGTGAAATGCGACCTCTGCGGCGGCGATCCGGAGTGCGCGAAAGCGTGTCCTACGGCTGCCATTACTTATGTGGACGCCAATTGGACGGGCCTAGAGCGCATGCGCGCCTGGGCCGCCAAGACTGACACAAGCGCTCGGGTTTGAGGAGGGTATCGATATGGCTTGGCAGAAAAAAATCCTGCGTGTGAACTTGACTGAAGGCACCTGTACTTCAGAGCCTTTAAATATGCAATGGGCCCAGGACTATCTGGGACAACGGGGTTTGGCCACCAAGTACCTGGTGGAAGAAACCGACCCTAAAGTGGATGCCTTATCTCCCGAAAATAAATTTATTATGGCCACCGGTCCCCTCACCGGTACCATGGCCTCAACAGGGGGGCGTTACTCGGTCATTACGAAAAGTCCCCTGACTGGCGCTATCGCCTGCTCCAACTCCGGCGGCTTTTTCGGCGCAGAGCTCAAGAGCGCGGGCTGGGATATGATTATCTTTGAAGGTCGCGCACCCCATCCCGTTTATCTGCACATTGAAAACGAGCAAGCGGAACTGCTGCCCGCCGATGAAATCTGGGGTAAAACCACCTGGGACGCCGATGCCTGGTTACACAAACACTATCAGGACCCGCAATTGCGGGTAGCCACTATTGGTGTGGCCGCGGAAAAAGGGGTGCTATTGTGTGGTGTGATCAATGATCTGCACCGGGCTGCCGGGCGCTCTGGCGTTGGCACAGTTATGGGTTCGAAAAACCTTAAGGCGGTGGCCGTGCGAGGTACCCGTGGCATCGGTAATGTTAAGGACCCAAAGGCGTTTATGCAAGCTACCGTAGCGGCCAAAAAGGTGCTGGCGGACAATGCTGTCACAGGTCAAGGGCTACCCACTTACGGTACCCAGGTGCTGATGAATGTGATTAATGAAATCGGCGCTATGCCCACCAACAATTGGCAGACCGTGCAATTTGACGGCGCTAGTAAGATCTCCGGCGAAGCCATGCATGAACCCCGCAAAAGCGATGGCAAACCCAATCTAGTCACTAATGGCGCCTGCTTCGGTTGCACCATTGCCTGTGGACGCATTTCCACCATTGACCCCAGTCACTTTTCTATCCAGGACAAACCTGAACATTACAAACATGCGTCGGGAGGTTTAGAATATGAGACGGCGTGGGCTATGGGCTGCGACACCGGTGTCGACGACATCGATGCACTTACCTATTGTAATTTTGTCTGTAATGAGCAGGGTGTTGATCCCATTTCCTTTGGCGCTACTGTGGCGGCTGCCATGGAGCTCTATGAGATGGGCGTCCTGACTAAAGAACACACCGGCGGTATCGAATTAAATTTCGGCAATGCTGAAGCCCTCTGTAAAGTGACCGAACTCACCGGACTCGGCGAAGGTTTTGGTCGTGAATTGGGTTTAGGGTCCAAGCGTTTATGCGACAAATACGGTCATCCTGAATTATCCATGACCGTTAAAGGACAAGAATTTCCCGCCTACGATGCCCGCGGTATTAAGGGTATGGGACTTACCTATGCCACTAGTAATCGCGGCGCTTGCCATCTGCGTTCCTACACGGTGGCATCTGAAGTGATGGGTATTCCCGAAAAAGTCGACCCACTGACCACCGAGGGTAAACCAGAGCTGGTCAAAGCCTTCCAAGACGCCACGGCCGTGGTGGACTCTTCCGGGCTATGCCTATTTACTACTTTTGCTTGGACGTTAGACGATATTCAGCCGCAAATCGAAACCGCCTGCGAAGGCGATTGGAGTATGGAAAAACTGTTGGACGTGGGCGAGCGGATCTGGAATTTAGAGCGGCAGTACAACATGGATGCGGGTCTTACTGGGGCAGACGATAACCTACCCCCACGCCTGTTGAAAGAGGCTGCTAAGTTGGGACCGGCCAAAGGCCATGTCAATGAGCTTGATGTGATGCTGCCTGAATATTATCGGATTCGCGGCTGGACAGAGGACGGTCGGATCACTCCAGATACCCGGCAACGTTTGGGTTTTTAATGGTTCTGAGGGGTATAGAGACAAATGCAGCATGTGATTGTTGGCACGGGCCCTGCGGGGGTTATTGCCGCAGAAACGCTCCGCAAAACAGACCCTCAAAGCACCATTACCTTGATCGGTGATGAACCCGAACGACCCTATTCACGAATGGCTATACCTTACTTGCTAATCGAGCGTATCGACGAGATGGGTACCCATTTACGCCATGAACCTACCCACTATGATCAAGCTGGGGTTGACGTTGTGCAGGATCGGGTTACCGCGGTAGATTCTGTGAATCGACGTTTAACGTTAAAAAGCGGTGATGCGCTTGATTATGACCGGTTGCTGATTGCAACCGGCTCTCACCCCCTTAAACCTCCAGTAGAAGGCATTGATTTGCCCGGCGTCCACAACTGCTGGACGTTGGCGGACGCACGGCATATTTCGCGGTTGGCGCAACCTCACGCAAAGGTAGTGCTCATCGGAGCCGGTTTTATTGGTTGTATTATTTTAGAGGCGTTGGCGGAACGGGGGGTAGATCTGACCGTGTTGGAAATGGGTGACCGGATGGTGCCTCGGATGATGAACCAAACTGCCGGCAACTTGATTAAAACATGGTGTGAAACCAAAGGAATCCATGTTTATACCTCCACCCGGGTTAAGGCTATTAAATCGCTCGAAAAACCCGGTGGTGTCAAGCGGGTGTTGAACGCTGTAGGCATTAAAGGCGCTAAAGAGTCCTCACCGCCCTCCCTTAAAGTCATTTTAGACAGTGGCAAAGAGCTAGACGCTCATCTAGTCATCTCGGCAGCCGGTGTGGCCTCCAACATTAAATTTTTACAGGGTAGCGGTGTCGAGGTGGATAACGGGGTTTTGGTGAACCACGCGCTACAAACCAATGTTCCTGAAATCTATGCCGCTGGCGACGTTGCTGAAGGCCGCGACTTTTCCACAGGCAGTTATGCTGTCCACGCGATTCAACCTACTGCTAGTGACCATGGTCGTATTGCTGGCCTCAACATGGCCGGGGTAACCACGTCTTTTCAGGGCAGCCTCAATATGAATGTATTGGATACCGTGGGTCTTATTTCCAGCTCTTTTGGATTATGGATGGGTGTTGAGGGGGGTGACTCGGTTGAAATCTGTCAACCGGAGCGCTTTCGCTATCTAAATCTAGCGTTTCAAGATGACATGGTGGTAGGCGCCACTAGTTTAGGTCTTACTCAGCATGTAGGGGTGCTACGGGGGCTTATCCAAGGCAAAGTGCATCTTGGGGAATGGAAGCACAAACTCATGCAGGACCCAACACGGATAATGGAAGCTTATCTTGCCAAGAACTATTCTGCGCAACATGGAGCCTGAAGGATGCAGATTACCGTTAAGCTGTACGCTATGCTGTCGCCCTATCTACCGCCTGGGGCGGTCCGCAACGTGAGCAGCGTCGAGGTACCCGAAGGAACCAATGTGGGGACAGTCATTGAACAACTTAGATTGCCTAAAGAGTTGGTGCATTTAGTGTTAGTTAACGGCGTTTATATAGCGCCAGAACAGCGTTTCACAGTGACACTTAACGCAACGGATGCGTTAGCCATTTGGCCACCGATTGCCGGTGGCTGAGTTGGCAGCCCCCATGGGCAGGGTGATTACCCGTGAAATGGGGCTTACCCATAAAGATTTTTTTCGCACGATACCCAAAGTTTTCAATGATAGAGCTTTTCAAATAACAGACGTTACCGTCACTGTCTGTGAAGCTGAGCGGTGCCTTAGAATTTGCCTTGGTCCTCAACGGGAACGTCGAATTGCCATGCTACGGTTACCGGTTACCGATGTTTCTCTGCATTTCATTGGCTATACAGAAACGGAAGTCAACGGCTTTATGAATCGCTTCGCCCGCTACTTTCAGCGCGGTGGCGGTTAGTTAAAGTATTGTTTTATGGAAGACGAAGAGCTACTTCGCTATAGTCGCCAGATTATGCTCCCGGAAGTGGATATTACCGGGCAGGAAACGCTGCGCCGAGCCCGCGTACTCATCATTGGTCTAGGGGGCTTAGGGGCCCCTGTGGCCATGTATCTTGCGGCTGCCGGTGTCGGTCAGTTGGTGCTGGTTGATCATGATCGAGTAGATTTGTCCAATCTGCAACGACAAATTATTCACGCTACCCTAGATCTTAATAAATACAAAGTAGAATCTGCGCAGGAAACATTACAAGACCTGAACCCCCTGGTTCGGGTAACAGCGATTGCCAGCGCTCTGGAGGGTGAAAATCTGCGCCAGCAAGTCCGTCAGGCAGACGTGGTAGTGGATGCCAGCGATAATCTACCTACTCGTTTCGCCATCAACGAAGCCTGTGTAGAGGTGGGCAAGCCGCTGGTTTCCGGCGCCGCCATCCGTATGGAAGGTCAAGTACTGGTTTACCAGCCAGACCAACCCGATGCCGCCTGTTATCGGTGTTTATACAGCGGTGTGGAAGAGATTACCGAAAGCTGCTCCGAAACCGGGGTACTTGCGCCATTGGTAGGCATCATCGGTAGCATCCAAGCGATGGAAACCATCAAATTGTTGGTCGGTATTGGGGAGACATTGGTTGGTCGACTGTTGTTGTTGGATACCCGTAGTATGGAGTGGCAGTGTATTACCGTTAAAAAAAATCCCCATTGTCCTGTGTGTGCAGTTTCCAATTATCAGACGACTTAGAAGCTGTTTCAAAAACGCGCGACGTTCGCTGAATCAAGGCACAGCACCTTCGAGCAGCGCAGTTTACAGGCGGTAAATGAGCAGCGGAGAAGGGGCTGTAACGCCGAGTCAGCGGACATGAGCAGGTTTTGAAACAGCTTCTTAGGCTATCACCGCAATACGACAGTTTTATTGCCGTCAATAAAAACCCGTCGCTCGAGATGATAACGGACTGCTCGGGCTAATACCCTGTTCTCGATATCACAGCCTACTGCAATGAGTTGGGCCACACTTTGGGTATGGTCTACCCGTTCCACTTCCTGTTCAATGATGGGCCCCTCATCAAGATTGCGGGTCACATAATGAGCTGTAGCGCCGATTAATTTCACACCACGGATATGGGCCTGATGATAAGGCTTAGCCCCTTTAAATCCGGGTAAAAAAGAATGATGGATGTTAATAGCACGCTCCGCTAAGGCTTGGCATAAGGTATCCGAAAGAATTTGCATATAACGTGCTAGCACCACCAATTCAGTGTTTGTCTGCTGCACCAAATCAAGCAGGCGCTGTTCCTGAACGGTTTTAGTTTGTGAAGTGATTTCGAGATAATGGTAAGGAATATGGTGCCAATCAGCCAAATAAGCGAGGGTTTGGTGATTAGAAACGATAGCCGTAACTTCCATATCCAAAGCGCCGGTGCGATGGCGATAAAGGAAATCATTAAGACAGTGCTCGGCTTTAGAAACCAGTATCATGACGCGAGGCTTTTGCCGTAAATCATATAAACGCCATTGCATGGCAAACTGTTCCGATAAGGAGCAAACGTCTTGATTGAGATCCGAGTTTCGCGTCGGCACCATATCGAAAACAACCCGCATAAAGAAATAGTTGGACTCGGTATCACTATATTGATGGGACTCTACAATATTAGCCGCAAGTTTAGCTAAAGTACTGGACACAGCCGCTACGATACCGACCCTATCGGGACACTTGATAGTTAGAATATAGCGGGTGGTTTTTTCCATAGTCACTCCCCCCTATCAAAAAAACCGCCGCACTTCGGCGAGAGCGGCGGTTAAATCAACAATTCTCCAATAATAAATTGCTAGAACAGTATATTACTTTAAGTCATGAACCATCCCAGTCCCCCACTAATGGCAACCAGTTGGCATTACCCGGTCCAAACCCAAACGTGACATCCGCCACACCTCGACTATTGCTGTCCTTCAGATAAAAAGTCCCTGTCTGCGGCCGATATAACCCTACCGTGTCGATGCCATCCCCGTCCCAGTCCCCCACTAATGGCAACCAGTTGGCATTACCCGGTCCAAACCCAAACG
>CAZGON010000001.1:15705-19602 GCA_964527085.1 uncultured Candidatus Competibacteraceae bacterium | reverse complement strand
CTTCAGATAAAAAGTCCCTGTCTGCGGCCGATATAACCCTACCGTGTCGATGCCACTACCGCCACCAGTTAAAGTGGCTTGGAGGGTAAAAGCGGTGCTACCAGAGTCAAAGCCCTGGACGCTAATGTAATAAATACCATCTTCAGTGTTAGTGACAGCACAGGTCTCAGAATTGGTTCCTGCTGAAAAAGGTCGGCAATTATAGGATTCACTGGTGGGCGGCAAACCGCGTCTTACGTACAGGTCGGCATCCTGACTAAGGTCAAACAACTCAACATTGAGTTCCTGGCTAGCGGAGACACGCACTTTGTACTTCTTCCATTCGCCGCCTTGTACCGTATCTGATATATCAGTCCCACTCGTTAACAACGTTGGCGTATCAAATAACCATCCCTTGACGAATCGATAGGTAATATCAAAACGGCCATAGTAATCTGGGGCATTAGGAATTTCACAGGATGCAGAACCACCATGCAAATTGCCGCGAAATCGACCCTGGGCATCGAAAATACCAGAACCGCTGCTACCCCCCTCGGTGGTGCCTTGGGTCCAAACGACTCGAATATGGGTGCCTGTACCGTTGACAGAACCTCCATAATCGGCAAACCCAGTGGAACTTCCTTGACTCCATTTTTTGAGATCACCGGCAGGATGGTGAATACCAATGATGGGAGCATTCTGGGCAAGGGGTTGATCAGTCCAACCAGCAAAAGTGACCCCCGAGGGCATGGGATCTTTTAGTAACAACAGGGTATAGTCTGAAATTGACCCTGTTTCAAGAAGATCTCCTCCTCCGGTTAACTGGTGAGTCACCGAGGTGGGATCAACACCGTTGCAGGCTATCCGCTCGAAAAACCAAAAACTGTTTACAGTACGGGCGGCCTCTTGGGTATCAAGACAGTGGTTTGCTGTCATAAAATACGGGATAGCGCTGTTAGGTTCATTATCATTTAATAAAGAACCTGTGCATAAAAACGAAGACCCCTCTTCAGAAAAAATAATCTTCGCCACCGCATCTTCTAGATTGGCTGGAATCGTTTGGCAGGCCACATCGATATTACAACTACCCGATCGGCCAATATCAGACAGGTTTTTTTCATCGGGACTCAATACTGAATAAGCTAAATGAGACACCTGGACTATTTTGAGCGATAAAGCGTACTGGGCCTCTACCGAAGGCACATAAATTTCGACACCAAGGGTATCCCCCTCAATGACTGGAGACCAAAATATGGCATCGTCTCCAGTAGCGGTTTTTCGCAACGGACTTTTTTCGTTGCCATGCCCTTCCTGAAAAGATCCTTTCATAATGTCTTGAGGAGTAAAAGGACCAAACATCTGTTCTGGTAGGGAAAAGCTAAAGAAACGCACTTCTGTGCCCTTGGGCAAACGATCCGCCCGTAAAGCTAAGCGAAGCGCTTTTGCATCGGGCGACGTCACGCTAAACGTCCCCACTTGAGCACCACCGGCCAACGGATTCCAAATGAGTAAAGGTTGCAGGTCACCGCTGTAATAGCTTGGTATATCCCGCCCAAAACCTATTTTAAGAGGTTGGTTTTTTGCACTTCTGAGTTGAGCTTTTTCTGTATAAGTTACCGAATCTAACAGGATGTTAAGCGGTATTGCCTGTTTCTCATAACGCATTCCTTTTAAAGCAGGTAGTTGAACCTTGCTTTTAGTGTTGTCTCTATACACTTCACTTGACACAGAGGCTCCCTGTGCACCTACAGACATAAAGGTCAACAAAGCAAGAACGGTAGATAGTAGATAAAATGTTAATAATTGAAAAAATCTAGCTAATGAGCACCGATTATAAAAATAATTTTCTAACATTTTTTTGTACTCTTTTATTGATCTTTCTCGAACTAAATTCAAAAAATCTTGAATTTAAATAATTCCTTAGTAAAAGCATCCTTTTAAAAAACAATTTATTGATTTAAAAAAATATAATTAAAACACCTCTTTAACTCAGAAAATTTGAATTCTTTTTATAAACTATATAAAACATACTATCACTTTAGTATTCATGTCAAAACAGATCTTTCAAGCTACTCAATAGTCTTGATTTAGCCAATAATAATGTCTAGCTCAGTGGAGCGATTAAGCAAAAAAGAAGGTTTAATACCAAACATGTTTCTGAACGCTCGACTAAAATGCGCAGAATCTGAAAACCCCGCATTTAAAGCCGCTTCGGTCAGGGTCATGCCTTCAGCTGCACCGGCGATAACAGCTTTCATACGATTCCACTGACGAAAACGCCGGATAGGTACACCGGTTTGTTCTTTAAATAAATGAACAAGCCGGGTAGGTGATAAATTGACATGTTCAGCGAGCGCTTCTACCGAATAGCTCTGGGAGACATCATCTTTGATAAGTTTAATAACATGATCAATACGAACATCGAGGAAATCACTGATACTGGCAATAACCTTTTGGGGTGCAGTAATTTTATCGAGTAAACCATAAGTCATTTCCGCATCGTAATGGTTATCATTTATGTCACGCAGCATGTCAATCACTTTGCTTTCATTAGTGAGACTATATAAACATTGACAATCCCCTTCACCCATAAGTCCTTGCAGTGTTGTGTAATAGTCACTTTCGGGTTCAAGAAAAAGCACTCCAATAAAAGCGCCATTGGTATCGATCTCATGCATACACCCAGGGGGAATTAGCACACTTCGACATTCCCGCCAGGCATTGCTTTCGCTTTCTAAAACAAAAAAACTCCGATCGACACTCACGCATAAAGCTGCCGCCCCGAGACGATGTTCAGACATAGTCGGTAACTGGCCTAAATAAAAAACCCGGTTTTCCCAAATATAAAGTTTGTTCACCATCTAAACTACGCACGCTAAAAACCATCATAAATAGCATTCATTTGATATTTTTAAAATAGCAAAGTCCTTACAGTTTATAGAGACAATAAGAAACCCTACTGATTTCACGGACACATTGGTCTATGCTTTTTTTGTTAGCTTGAGGATAACGTGCAATGAAATTCTACCAACCCAACATTGCCTCGGATTCTTTTTACCCGGCCATCAACGCAGCTTACCGTATCGACGAGAGCGAACAGGTGGCCATGCTTCTCAAAGAAGCCACCCTACCCGCCGAGCTACGCCAACGTATCGCCGATCAAGCCCGCGCCTTAGTCAGCGACGTGCGGCGCCAGGGGCTTCCCAGCGGTATTGATGGATTGATGCACGAATATGATCTTTCTAATCAGGAAGGTGTGGTGCTGATGTGTCTCGCAGAAGCCTTACTGCGGATTCCCGACGCCGAAACCAGGGATAATCTTATCTATGACAAAATCAGTGCCGGCGACTGGGAAAAGCATTTGGGAAAAAGCGACTCCCTTTTCGTCAATGCCTCCAGCTGGGGCCTGATGCTCACTGGTCGCATGATAAGGTTTAAAGACAACCAAGGTACTTTTAAACGCTTTATCCAACGCCGCGGTGAACCGGTGGTGCGGCGGGCTATTACCCAGGCTATGGGGGTGTTAGGGCGACAATTTGTCATGGGACGCACGGTTAAAGCCGCTCTGGGGCGGAGTCGCAATGATCGTAAAAAGGGCTATCGCCATTCCTTTGATATGCTGGGCGAAGCAGCTCGAACGGTCCAGGCTGCCGACCGTTATTTCCGCGCTTACCAGGAAGCCATCGACGCCATCGGCGAGGTGGCGGAGCAGCGCGGTCCCATCGAGGGACCTGGTATATCGGTCAAGCTGTCGGCATTGCATCCACGCTACGAACTGGCCCAGGGCGAGCGTATGATGACAGAATTGCTGCCCCGGCTACGGACCCTCGCGCTGCAAGCCAAGTCCTACAATATCGGTTTGAATATCGATTCCGAAGAGGCCACCCGGATTGATCTCTCCCTCGAACTCTTAAAAGC
>CAZGON010000001.1:0-15695 GCA_964527085.1 uncultured Candidatus Competibacteraceae bacterium | reverse complement strand
TTTACTGATCCGGCCCTGGAAGATTGGGAAGGGCTTGGTCTCGCCCTGCCTGCTTACCAAAAACGCGCGTTTCACATTATCGATTGGTTGGCGGATCTGGCCCGCACCCAAGGTCGCCGCCTACTGGTGCGATTGGTCAAAGGCGCTTATTGGGATGCTGAGATTAAACGGGCCCAGGAGCAAGGCTTGGATGGCTATCCGGTGTTTACCCGTAAACCATCCACCGATGTGTCTTATCTGGCCTGCGCCCGCAAATTGTTAGCTGCACCGGATGCTTTTTATCCCCAATTCGCCAGCCACAACGCCCATACGGTGGCGGCTATTTTAGAAATGGCCGGTGAACGGCGGGATTTTGAGTTCCAACGCCTGCATGGCATGGGAGAACCCCTCTATGACCAAATCGTCAAACCGCAAGGGTTAAATGTCCCTTGCCGCATCTATGCGCCGGTGGGAAATCACGAGGATTTGCTGGCTTATCTGGTGCGCCGCCTGTTGGAAAATGGCTCTAATACTTCGTTTGTCAATCGTATCGTTGATCGGGATGCACCCATCGACGAAATTATCGCCGATCCGGTCGCTAAGGTGGCCGGGTTAACCCGCATTCCCCATCCCCGTATTCCTTTGCCAGCAAATATCTATGGCGATCAACGACGTAATTCAAAAGGTATTGACCTTAGCGATTTACAACAGCTTGAGGACCTTGCCCAAGGCATGGAGAAGGCGGCCGAAAAAACTTGGTGGGCAGGACCTCTACTGGGGGATGGCGTTCGGGAAGGAACAGACCGAGGAATTCTTTCCCCCGCTGATCGCCGCCGCCAGATCGGTACGGTTGTTGAATCCAGCGACGCTGATGTTGAGCAGGCACTGGTCATCGCTAACCGTGCCGCACCCACCTGGGATGCTACCCCAGTGGAGACCCGAGCTGGCTGCCTGGAACGTGCAGCGGATTTGATGGAACAAGAAATGCCAACCCTAATGGCGTTGTGTACCCTTGAGGCGGGTAAAACTCTTCCCGACGGCGTGGCCGAAGTGCGTGAAGCGGTGGATTTCTGCCGTTATTATGCAAACCGCGTGCGCATCAATATGGCGCTACCCCATGGTTTGCCGGGACCGACCGGGCAACGGGATCAGCTCAGTTGGCGGGGACGCGGTGTCTTTGTGTGCATTAGCCCTTGGAACTTTCCTCTGGCCATTTTTCTAGGTCAAGTAAGCGCTGCCCTGGTAACCGGCAACGCCGTCATCGCTAAACCCGCCGAGCAAACCCCCCTCATTGCAGCCTATGGCGTTCAGCTTCTGCATCGAGCGGGTATTCCTACGGATGTATTGCAGCTGCTGCCCGGCGACGGCGCCATCGGCGCCCGTTTAGTTAGCGACGCACGGATTGCCGGGGTTGCTTTTACCGGTTCCATCGAAGCCGCCTGGTCCATCAACCGTAGCCTAGCGGCCAAGTCAGGTCCCATTGCCCCTTTGATTGCTGAAACCGGGGGGCAAAACGTGATGATTGTCGATTCCTCGGCTTTACCCGAGCAGGTGGTGGTGGACGTACTCGCCTCTAGCTTTCAAAGTGCTGGACAACGCTGTTCCGCGCTGCGGGTCCTCTATGTGCAAGCCGATATTGCCGATAACCTGCTCAACATGTTGGCGGGCGCCATGGCGGAACTGCGCATTGGCGATCCAGGGGATCTAGCCACTGACGTGGGGCCTGTCATCGACACCGATGCCCTGGCGACGCTACGCCGCCACGCCGAGCGGATGGAAAAACAAGGCCGACTTATTTATCGCTGTTCACTTTCGCCGGACACTGACCACGGCAGCTTTTTTCCACCCCAGGCATTTGAAATCGCTGGGATAAACCAACTGGAACGGGAGGTGTTTGGACCGATTCTCCATGTGGTTCGCTATCGGGCCAGTGATCTCGATAAGGTAATAGAGGCAATCAATAATACCGGTTACGGATTGACCTTTGGGATTCACAGCCGGATTGACCGCACCATCCGGTATGTTACAGACCGTATTCGAGCAGGTAATGCCTACGTGAATCGCAATATGATCGGCGCTGTGGTGGGGGTGCAACCCTTTGGCGGCGAGGGTCTGTCTGGCACCGGTCCCAAGGCAGGCGGTCCTCATTACCTTTACCGATTCGCCACCGAGCAGGCCCTTAGCGTCAATACCACGGCTGCGGGCGGCAATGCGTCTCTAATGTCTTTGCAAGACGATGAAACGTAAATTTTGACAATCGTAAAATCCAACAATAACGAGGAAAACTCGATGGAATATAGCTTATCCACTGCCACCTGGTTTTGGTTGATGGTACCCATGACGAGTGTGATGATTTTGTCTTTGGTAGGTCTCCTAGTCAATCTAGCTCGCAAATAGGAGGTAACTATCTATGATGAACACCCCCACTCTTATCACGTTTATGGTTTACCTCATCGGCATGTTGGCCATCGGCCTGGTTTTTTATAGCCTCACTGAAAATCTATCCGATTATGTCCTGGGTGGCCGACGTCTCAGCGGTAGCGTTGCCGCCTTAAGCGCTGGCGCTTCAGATATGAGCGGCTGGTTACTGTTAGGATTGCCAGGCGCTATGTATGCCGCCGGTATGAACCAAGTTTGGATCGCCGTGGGCTTGGCCACTGGCGCCTATCTAAACTGGCAATTTGTAGCCCGGCGGTTACGTATTTATACCGAGGTGGCTCAAGATTCTATTACCCTGCCGGATTATCTAGAAAATCGCTTTCGGGATCACAGTAAGATACTTCGAGTGACCTCGGCGCTAGTTATTCTGCTGTTCTTTGCCTTTTACACCTCCTCTGGGATGGTGGCAGGCGCAACGCTGTTCGAAAAAAGCTTTGGCTTTGAATACACCACTGCCCTATGGATCGGCGCTGCCGTGATTATCTCTTATACTTTTTTAGGCGGTTTTATGGCGGTATGCTGGACGGACTTTTTTCAGGGTATATTGATGTTTTTGGCCCTTATCGCGGTCCCCATCGCCGTAGTGAGCGCGGACGGCGGCTGGAGCGTCACCGTGAGTAAAGTCGGTAGTATCGATCCTGCCTATCTCGACATCTTTCATGATATGACCTTCTTAGGAATCATTTCCTTGATGTCCTGGGGATTGGGTTATTTTGGCCAGCCGCATATTTTAGTCCGCTTTATGGGAGTACGTTCTTCACGAGAAATCCCCAAAGCACGCTTTGTCGGCATGACTTGGATGGTGTTATCCCTTTATGGGGCCATCTTCACGGGTTTTGCCGGTATCGCCTACTTCGCCGATCAACCTTTGCAAAATGCTGAAACGGTTTTTATTACCTTGTCTCAACTATTGTTTAATCCCTGGGTAGCAGGCGTGCTACTGGCGGCCATTTTATCCGCCATCATGAGCACCATCGATTCCCAGTTATTGGTCTCCTCAAGCGCCTTAACGGAGGATTTTTATAAAGCCATTTTACGTAAAGATGCTTCCCAAACCGAGTTGGTTTGGGTGGGTCGCCTCACCGTCGCGGTCATCGCCTTGATCGCCATTGTCCTTGCCTATAACCCCGAAAGCACCGTATTAGGGTTGGTGGCTTATGCCTGGGGTGGATTTGGCGCCGCTTTTGGACCCGTTATTATTCTTTCCCTATTTTGGTCACGGATGACCCGCAATGGTGCCTTGGCGGGAATGCTCATCGGTGCTGTCACCGTGGTGGTTTGGAAGCAACTGACCGGTGGTCCTGCTGGTATTTTTGATGTCTACGAAATTCTCCCAGGATTCATTTTAGCCACCTTGGGCGTTGTCATTTTTAGCCAGATGGACAACGAACCGGCTGTTGAGATCCGAAGTGATTTTGCGGCGGTAGCGCAAACAGGACATTAAATTTATTCAGTCCAATTCCCTAAGTTTTGACATCCGCCTCCTGCTAAAACAGGAGGCGGATGTCATTAACTTAACTAGAACCCATTGCCTCCAGCCGGGCGATCAGGCTGGAAGTATCCCACCGTCCACCACCCATGGACTGCACTTCGGCATAAAATTGATCCACTAAAGCAGCTACCGGCAGGCGGGCGCCGTTAGAGCGCGCTTCGTCTAAGGCGATAGCGAGATCCTTGCGCATCCAATTGACGGCAAACCCGAAGTCAAACTCACCAGCCGCCATGGTTTGGTGACGGTTTTCCATCTGCCAGGATTGCGCAGCGCCCTTGGAGATGGCTTCGATAACAGCAGCCGGATCAAGGCCCGCTGCTTTGGCAAAGTGCAGCCCTTCAGCCAACCCTTCCACCACCCCTGCGATACAGATTTGGTTTACCATTTTAGTCAATTGACCACTACCCGCAGGGCCTAGATGTTTTACAAAACGCGCATAGGTATCCATGATAGGCTTTGCCTTTTCAAAGGGTGCTGTATCACCCCCTACCATAACCGTTAACAGACCTTTTTCCGCACCGGCTTGGCCACCGGACACAGGCGCATCTAAAAAGGCGAAACCGCGTTCTTTAGCGACAGCGTCCACTTCCCGGGCGATTTTTGCCGAGGTGGTGGTATGGTCGATAAAAACGCTATCTTGCCCCATACTTTGCAGAGCGCCCTTGGAACCTAGGGCGATTTCCCGCACATCATCGTCGTTACCGACACAGGCCATGACAAAATCAGCGCCCTTGGCAGCTTCTGCAGGTGTTTCCGCTAATCGGCCAGGGTATTCTGTTATCCAACGTTCCGCCTTAGCGCGAGTGCGATTAAACACTGTCACTTGGTGCCCCGCCTTCGCCAAGTGTCCAGCCATGGGATAACCCATGACGCCAAGTCCAATAAAAGCAACGGTTTTAGTCATACTATTTAACGGCTCGTAAAGTTAAATCAGCATTCAACGTACTGAAGGATTGCAAATCTCGTATGTTTTTCCAATGAATTGCAAGCATTTGAAAGAATCAAAATTCACTCGTCCTACTCAGTCTGACAAGATCCTCGTCTAAACCGTGACGAATAAGTTCAAGTCGCTTGCTATCATTCAGATAGTCGCTTACCGAGGATTGAATAATAAACGGAAAAAGCACTGGCGACTCAAGGGCATCTCGAAAAACGAACGCATCTTTTTCGCTCATATGCAAAATTGCTTCGGTTAGCCAGCCGATTAAGCGGGGATTATCGATGGCGCAGGTCAATCCTTGACGATATAAACCTTGTTGCGATGTTTCTTCTAGTATCCCCCAGTTAACAAAGGCACGTAATACGTACCGCGCAGAGCGAGCAGCTGTTTCCCGTTGGCCATATTTTTCTTTGACTCGTTTTTGTACTTGGGCAGCGGAAACCCTATCTTGAAGTTTTAATAAACGCCCCGTGGTTTCTGCGACTACACCCCAAAACGGATAAACCGCTGTGGACATACCCCAGTGCACAGCTATCTGCTGTTTAACCGGCGATTCTTGTAAAAGCTGCAAGCCCTCGTCCCGAAAAGCGCGTAATTCCTTCGGCACGTTAACCCAGGTTTTTATCAACAGCGTGATAGTTTTTTCGCGGCTGCCGCGTTGAGCTGTACTACCAACAGACAATTGATGGCTTAGTAAAGCAGATAGCGCGTCATAGATACCTGCCGCTGTTTCGCCCTGCCCAAGCAGTTCAGCCGTATAACGCAACCACTCGTAATCAACCCGGCGATTATAGCCGATCATCGCTTTGCGATTAACCATGAGCGCTACGTTCTATTTGAATCAATGGCACGATAACCTCTTCTAAAGCAATACCGCCATGTCCGACCAGGGTTTCTTCGTCGCGTAGAAACGCTAACCGCGCAGGCGCCAATAGTGGCCAATAATCTGGCGGCAAACCGAGAGACGGCCATTCGATGGCATTCGGAAATCGAGATTTTACTCCGTTTCGCAAGCGTGCGTCATGATAAACCCGCACGCGCTCGCCTCGCAATTCAGCCACGGCGCCTTCGGCCGGTCGTCCGTAGCTAGTGGCTTCAATATTGCCATGATCAGCGCTAAGCCAAACCTCAAATCCTCTATCCAACAATACATCAAGCAGCGCCATTAAGTAACCCTGCTCCGCCCACTGGCGAACCTGGTTGTGCATACCGGCGCTACCGAGCTGCATACCGTGCATGATGTCATCGACGGTGTTGATAATAAGCCCCGCAACACGCAGTTTTGGATGGGCAAGGGTTTCGCTCAACGTGCTAAGATCACCCTGACCGAGCCCTTTTTGATAAATAACTTGGTGCTGATTCAATCCCTGTTCTAACCAAAACGTTTTCCATAACCCAGGTTCTCTACCGGTTGTCTGAATACTGTTGGGAAAATAAACTGGTGGTTGGCCGGCGAAAGCGGCCTGTCGTGATACTGAGGTAATGGTGGGAATCCAGGCGAATACCGTGCTCTCCTGGTAGCGCAATAGGGGACGCTGCTCGCGCAGCACGTCGCGAATAACCAACCATTGGTCGAGCGCTAGACCATCAACCAATATAAAAGCCATCTTGATGTCTGGTGCTTTAATAATCTGTCTTGCCATGGCGCGGGGTATATGATGAAGCATTACCGGCGGCGCCGGCGGTTGGCTGTGCAGACTGGCATAGCGATTTTGCAGCCAATTTTGAAAGGTAATGTCCATCTGGTCGCGTAGCGTAAAAAAATGCTGACGAGTAGCCGCCGGCAATTGGCTAGGCGCCGCCTGACAGGTCAACATCAGTTCCGCCCATTGGTAAGCAAACCGCTGCCACTCGGTATGTCGAGCATCAACAGCTGGCAAGCTGATTTTTATGGCGTGTAGCAATCCGACAATGCGACGTGTTTGGTCAGCCTTCGGATCAGTACGCACACCAACACCTGCCCACGTCTTAACCAGCATAGAAGCCTGACCATGAGTCTCTGGTTGTAACAAACCTTCGAAAAACAAAATGCTATGGAATCTTCGAAGACAATCAGTTCGAAACCTTTCTCACGGATACGTTGAAAAAGTGCTTCTTCCAGCAATAAGCCGTCGGGGTCAGCGACCAGGGTAAGACGCGATAATTGCGGCACGAATGCCATCAGTATTCGATCGCGCCAGTCCATCCACTACTCCGCACCGCTACGGGTCACCGCTTGGTCGTACCACATCAGCAACTTTTCGTCTTCTTGTAAGACTTTTTCCGGTATCCGCAAAGCAACGGCGATAATGGTACGGTAATCACGATTTTGATAGCAGTACGCAAAACCGGCGCGCACGGCCTCCAGCCGAATGAGTCTGATTTTTTTTGTTTTAATGAAGCGCTGCTCTTGCGGTGAAAACCCTGCCAAAAACCCCTGTTTAGAATCTGGTATCATCTCACCAATGATTGAATCGTATGTAGATTCGTAAAATCTCTCCAAGCGATTTTTGGTTAGCTCCGCATTACAGTGCGGACAGAAAAATTCCTCCTTTACCCGCTTCGTTGTTTTGTCAAGCGCTTCATCCAAAAACACAATTTCGCCCGTACAGTCCGGACAACTAAACACCTCGCTCCAAACGGTGTAATTAATACGCCCTTTGGTTTTCCCATCGGTGTGCAAGGTTTCGTACATCCAGCCGATTTCGTCTTCGACTTCCTTGAGAATACCTCGGGCAGCTTTTTCGAATGCCTGAACGTCAAAGGGCAAGTTATAATTAGCAGCGATAAAGCTAGCGGCGGGCGAGAGATCACCGATGATAGCGCGACGAGCACCCCAGTTAGGTTTTCCAAGACCAGCGATTTGCCAATCTTTTTCCAGCTTGCGGCGGTAGCTCTCTGACGCAGCGCCGCACCATTGGGCGGCCACGCCGGTCATGCCGCTACCGGCAAAACCGTCCAGCACCAGATCGCCGGGGTTGGTATAGTGCAGAATTGACGGCACGATGGCCAGGTGTGGTACTTTTGTGTGGTAGCCATGGGCCTTGTAAAGCGGGTCAGTCTTACCTTCGCTGACATCCACCGCGAACGGTTCCCGGTGGTAGGGTTCATTAGGATCGTAGGAGCGGCCGTGGTGGCTGACAAAATCGGCTAAAAACGGATTTGGGCAAGCCGTATAGTAGGGCGGATCAGATAAACGCAAAATATTTTCGTCTGATCCCTTTGGAAACCCCGGCATGGCCCGAAATTCAGGATCCTTTAGTTTCTCGCGCAGTTTTTCCAGAAAATAATCCCGCCGCGCCTGATCATTTTCAAAAGTCATTCCTAAACATTCCACTGGGCCTTGTGACAGGGTAGAACTTGTCTCGGACCACAAACCCGCTTGTTGCATGTCGTTTGACATGGTTAGTCCTTTTTGTTGATTGTCTGAACACCCTGTATAGTCAGGCGGTATTTCTGTAGCCGGCTGGCCGGCTTATCGGGTATGGTTTGCTCGATTAAGCCACGATCAAGGAGTTCACGAATGATTTTATTTAGCTGACCAGAAATGGATTTTTGACCTAATTCAGCTGACAACGCGGATTTACCAAGGGGTTTTTCGGCCAGTAACGCTAGAACTCGATCCTCGAGTAACTCTGGCTGTGACTCTGGCTGTGACTCTGGCTGTGACTCTGGCTGTGACTCTGGCTGTGACTCTGGCTGTTTGCTGGATTGACCCAGATAACGATCCCGTAGATGTTCAGCCAACGCATAGTGACGTCCGGAAGGAAGCGGCTGCAGTAGCGCCTGCACCGTTAAATAATCGAGTTCCTGTTTTGCTTGGGGTGCATGTAAACCAGATACGGCTTTTGCATCGGTGATATCGATCCGGCCATGCAGGCAAGCATAGGCAAAAAGCTCTGCTTGGTGCTTATTTAAATGAACACCCAGTTCTTTTTGAAAACGCTGCTGGGTATCCGACAACAGCGTTTTTTTGTGCAAAACCAATTCGAAAGCTTTTTCCGCACGCTGATTATCTATCACCGGTGGCACATGACCGAGCTGTCGCCAGTTGCGGAAAATAGTACGAATACCGGTGCCAGCCTGATCGCTCAGACCGATACGCCGAAATGCCCCAACTAATCTAGGGTTACGGACTTCTTTTTCGCCAGGCTCCAAAAGCTCATCGGCTGTTGCAAAGGCTTCGCCGGGATTCCAAAAACGGGAACGGTCACGAAAGAGCTGGATTCGCGCATGTCGGCCGTGATCGCCGTAATCTTGATGAATTAGTAAATTAATGGCTGACTCGCGAAAACTGATGTAATCCGGTGGCTCATCATGGCGACGTAGCGTGGTTGTGTTTATCTCAAAGGGCCGGTCGGCGAATTTCATATAGCGCTCGACGATGGCCAACCAAGCTTTAATAATGTTGTCTTCGATTACAATTCGGTCAGCCCAGCGTCGCTCAGGGCTCCACTCGGTGAAGCGGTCATAAATAATCTGAAAATCAATTATCGGTCGCGGCAAAAATTCACGCACATAGCGAGCTTTGCCAAACAGTAATAACGCAGCGCGGATGGGAACTTGCACATTATCTTTGGTTGTCAACAATCCCCATTCTTGCAAAAACTCAACATGGCTAAGCATTTCATAGCGCCCCGGCTGTGCGTCGTCGAACTGGCGCCGGTACCACGCTAACGTTTGTTCATCAAAAAAAGTCTGAATATTTAATTCAGTGACAGGGTAACTGTCATAAGACTGCGGATCGGCGTCGCGAAGAAAACGCTCGATCTCCCGCGGCTTGCATTGCTCGTCGCCGCCACCGCGCCTTATATAGCTGTGGCGGATATCGCCGTTCAGATAAACCGGCTTGTTGTGACGGGGTATTTCAGGGATATAAAACACCAGCAACGCTTTACCGTCGATCTCTAGCAAATCTTCTTGTACGTCAATGGGCCAGTTTAGCTTCTGTCCAGAGCGTAGCACACTCAGGAAATCGTTTTGAACCTTATCGACCGTTTCGACGCCACTAACATCAAGCCCGGCGGGCGTTTCCTTAACGCCGAACACCAACCAACCCCCGCCAGTATTGGCGAAGGCAGAGACCGTCTTGTAGGCATCGTCAGGAACACCACGCTGCGCTTTTTTAAACTCGATATCCTTCCATTCATATTTGCCGAGGCGTGCGATGAGATCGTCTCTATCCATCACCTTACTCCAGAACGATGCGGACCTTGCTTGGATTTTTGCCTTTCGTCAGCTCGTCTAAATAACCACTAAAGCGTTTTTTCAATTCATCCGGTGTGGCGGGAGAACCGCCAGCTAATAACTTAACGCGAAGTTCGGTGGCATTGACCGTCACCTTAACCAATCCAGAAAGCACATCGCGCAACGCTTTAATAAAGGTGGGATTCAGTTCCTCAGGTAAATTACCCTTAGCAATAAAATCATCTAGACACTGCTTGGCATCGGGTTGGAGCAGATCCAAATGGTCACGAGTTGTTGGATCGTTCAGATTACTCAGCAGCGTTTTAGTCCAATTCTCCATGAGGCTATCTAACCTATCGTCCAGCGCTGAGAGCGTTGTACTGGCAGATATGGATAACGGTTCGCTGATGGGTTTGTAGCCACAGTGCGGACAGACCGGCGTTGTTGCTAGCTCCTGCTCGATCAGAGCAAAACAGCTTTTTAATCCAGCCAAACGGTGCTGAAAATCGGTTAACTGCTGGCGCGGCATCAAGTCGACAGCAGCGAGCTTTTGCAGTGCATATAACCGTTCATCGTTGAGCAGTTCTGATTTACGCTGATCCTCATGGGCTCCGAGTCGGACTTGACTATGAAGCTTAAGATAAAGCTGCCGGTAAGACTTATGTAGACTGTTCAACTGACGTAACGCTAGTTGGCGGAAACCGGCCCCAGACCGTTGACTACGGTCCGAGAGCATTGTCAGCATTTCATTGCGGGTTTTCTTTACCTGCTCTAGCCAGTCATGATTCGCAGGCAACACCGCTTCGGCGGTAACCAAGTAAGCCGCTACTTTATTAAGCTCATCCACCAATGTGTGAAAAGATTCAATCTCGTCAAGGGTTTTTAAACCGTCTCGTTGGTTATTAACCATCTCAACATCGTGACGAAAGTTTTTCAACTTACCCGGTGACGTATAGGCTTGTAAGGATTCAAGAAAAACCTTTGTTTGCTCCAATTGTGAACGCAGACTCTGTATTTCATGCTCGCTGAGCAGGCTACGCCCCCAAAAGGATAAACTATTCTGTAATTGTTGTTGGGTGGTCACTAAACGAGCGACCGTATGACTCACCGCCCGCTGGAGTGTTTCAATAGGAGCTTCCTTACCTTGGCTGATTTCCTGAGCGAGTCCCGGCGCCAACTTTAACAACTCAAACAGTGTTTTTAGCGCCGGTAGATTCCAATCCTTAGGTTGTTCAACATGTTTGAATTCCTTTAAATTGTTGATCGGCGTGGTTGCCAAGGCAACCAGCCCGGTGGCATCAAACTTCACACCGGGGATCGCCAACACTAAGTCACCGCTATACACCAGCGCCGCCAGCAATACGACGGCCCATTCAGGCTCCAACCGCAAGGACTGTGGCGCCAGGTATTCAACACCGTTGTCATCGTAAATAAGTTCAGCGCGGTTAATGACCTGACCTTGACCCTTTTTCTTGAGGGCATCAAGAATATACTGGGTATATTTCGAGCGATAAGGATCGAGACGGTCGCCATCAAGCAATTCCAAGGCATCGAGCACGGCGGTGGCTTGCTTGGTACGCCCTTGGCCACCGATGGCGCGTAACGCATCCTGAGCCGCTCGAGCAAGGCTATCGCTAGTGATCAATACGGAAAAAACGGGATATTGCGGCGCCTGATTCTGGAAATGGGACGCCAAGCATATCCCGGCCACTGTGTTAACCAAATCGCGAAAGTTGATCCGCTCATGCCCACCAATACCCGATAGTTCACGGATTGACCGCCCTTTGGTCCATTCCAGCATCGATTTAGCGTGGCCTTGATAACTAACGTCAAATGCCGTCACCATGTTTTGTTGCAACCACTTGACCAGATCGCGCAGAAAACTCGACGCTTTAGATTCATAAGTGGATTTAGCATGACCGGAGGCCGTGGAGGCAAGATCCAGCGCCGCGGCATAACTTTTGAGAGCAGCACGAAACTCATCGTTTGCGCCGCTCAAGGTTAAAAATAATTCATCAGCGTTCTTGCCATCTTTAAATGAAGGTGGATCGAACGGCTGAATAAAATAAAGATAAAAATCGCGCGATGGTACAGCAGTGGAACGTTCGTTAGGTGCGCCAAAGAACAAATAGCCACGACGCGCTGCTTTATGTTCCAGCCACTCTAGCTCGTGTTGCCAAATGCGATAACCGCTAACATAGGTGCGGTCATCGCATTCCATTACCCGCTTAAGTGCTTCATAGTAATAGCGGTCGAGTTGATCCAAACTAAGACTTTCGGCTCGCTTTTCGATCAGCGCATCGAAATCATCGGTTTTCTTAAGATCCAAATAATACTGACGGTTATCTGGGTTATATGAGATAAATTGGCCGCTGACCGTTTTGTGTATCTCCCGCCTAGATCCTCAATACCTGGCTGATAAAGGCACAGAGCATCACGCAGCTCTAACGCGGTGGCGCCGAGTTGTGCGTAAATATCCCGTGTGGTCAGCCGATGTACTGACAGAGCTTGGATCACACGGGTTGCCATGGGTTTGTAAGCCGGACGGGTAAACGCCTGCTGAATGCGTGTTTCCAACACCTGAGCACAGTCAATCACCGCCCGAATATCCGGCACCGCTCGGAACGACGGGTTTTCCCGCAGCGTCAGCCAATAGCTATCATAGGCAATTAAACCAGGACGTTCGGCAGGCACATCGGTCACTAGTAATTTTTTCATTGCCAGCGACAGGGTTTTCAACACCTCGCGTTTTTCTACCGCTGCCGCTCGAAAGTATCAATGTAATCGGGATGTACCGGGAACAGCCGCACAAACTCGTCCATACGTTCGTTCATAGCGCCGTAGAACTTAGCAAAGGGCGTCAAATAGTCACGGATTTTAGACTGCTGGTCGGCGGTTTTTTTGAGCAGACGCTGCGCTACTACATATTTAACGTCTCGGCGGGCAATCAGTATTTGTTCAAACCGGTCTTTAACACGGCGTATGCTATCGGCAACGAAAGAAAACCGTGGGCTATCAAAGATGGCTTCCTGGATACCAGCGATAAACCGAAAGCGCAAATCTTTACAGACTTCGCCAATTTCGCGAAGAAAGTTTAAATCAAGAATAAGCGCTTGGTCTTTACGCGTGCGCAGGTAATCGAGCAGTTCATCGACTACCAGTAATAGCCCGTGATCCGGGAATTCCTGCTGAAACGCTGCCATCATCTCTTCAAAGACAATTTTATTATTTGGGATTTGGTTTGCTTCAGGAAAAGTAAACGTAACACCCAGCGCGTCCAGATGATCTTCAAGCTCAGCCACTAGAATGTCCCGTAACGACATGGTAGTAGCGCCAATTTCGGTGCGCACAACCTTGAACCGGCCAGCGATTTGAATGGCCGCCTCTGCAACAGACTTATGAGCCAAATCGGGAATCAGTTCAGCATTTTCCGCCAAGCCGGACAACACCGACATAAGATGCGACTTCCCAGTGCCATAGTTTCCAACAACCAGCAGCCCTTTGTTGTCTGACGGCTGTTCAAATTGAAGCTGCGGAATGATCAGGTCTATAAGCCGCTCAGCCATCTCCTCAGAGATAACATAAGTATTGACTAGTTGACGGATGCTTTCCGCTTCATCAGCATCCCGCAGTCGAATAACGGTTTCTATGGGTTCAAATTGTATTAACTCTCCGTATTTCATTCCCTTGTTCCTAGTGCGAGCGGTAACTGGACCATTGTTTTTAAAGTCTTACAACTAGAAAATCTTGAACGGGGTAACGTCGGTATTCACTATGACCAGGAACGGCGTAAACCAGCGAGTTGTCAATGATCGAACCATTCCAAGCGGCAACGATAGTTTTGTTGCGGGCAATGGTTTGTAATAAGCGCAGCGGGTCTTGCTGCAGCGAGGCATCAAACAGTAGTTCAACATTGTCCATAAGCACAATCTCTCGGTTAGATTGTTTCACAATCTGATCGAGTAACCGCTGGACCTTCAAAACCCTCTGTCGCTGAGTCAGTTCCAGCAATTTTTCTGCAAGCGACAAACTAACGTTAAAAATCGGTGCATCTACATTATCCCTAACCATTTTTAAGATAGTTGTCTTGCCTGAGCCTGCCAGACCAACAACAAGCACCAACCGATAATAAAGCTCAACAGCTTGTTCAAGAGCTTCCAGCACTTGCCCTAATATATTTTGGGGGCTACTTTCCATAATGTTTTTAGTCGGGGCTACGACTTACCAATCCAGTAAGTCCTCCGGCTAAATTAGCTATTTGCGAGAAGCCTTGTTTTTGTAATAGACGGCAGGCATTTTCGCTCTTTATACCCATCTGACAATAGACGAGAATCGGTTGGTCACTGGGTAGTTCACGGCTACGCTCAGCCAATTGCTCCAAGGGAATATTACAGGCGCCGGGAAGACCAGTCTGCTGGAAAAGCTCAGGTTCTCGAACATCCAGAAGGAAATAATCCGGCGGGACGGTAGTTACCAGGGGAACCGTCAACGGGATGACCTGTTTAGGCTCCAGGGCCTGGGCAAAGGAAAAAGAGCTGATTTGCAACGTTAGCAAATCCACCTGGAGGATTCGGCCCCGCAACGATTCGCCAATACCCAGAATCAACTTAATGACTTCGTTAGCCTGGAATAGCCCTAACAACCCCGGCGCTGTCCCTAATACGCCAGCTTCGGCACAGGTGGGCGCCTGCTCCGGCGCTTCGGGAAATACGGCCCGGTAGCTGGGAGCACCCGCGCAGAAACAACCGATATAACCGGCAAAACCCTGCACCGACGCCGACAGCAAAGGGCGTTGTTGGGCCAAACAAACATCGCTTAAGGTGTATTTAGCGCTGAAGTTATCCGTGCCATCCACGATGACATCAAACTGCTCCACCAAATCAGCTGCCAACATTGGGTCCAAGTACTGCTGAAAGGTTTCCACGACACAGATAGGATTTAGTTCCTGCACCCGTCGCGCCGCCGCTTGAACCTTAGGGGTACCTATATCGGCTGCCGTGTAGAGAATTTGCCGATGCAAATTACTCTCTTCTACTCGGTCAGGATCCACAATGCCAAACCGCCCTACCCCGGCAGCGGCTAAATATTGCAACACCGGACACCCAAGACCCCCGGCGCCCACCACCAACACCGAGGCTTGAGCCAGTCTCGTCTGACCCTGAACGCCTATCTCCGGCAGACTGATTTGGCGACAATAGCGGATATTATCAGTAGCAGTCCTAGACGCACCCTCAACCATGACTACTCCAGGGTGAGAATGGGGTGCCAAATTCCGGCGTGGAGGGTACGGCTAAATCATGGGCCTCCATCAAACCCGCCTCATAGGCGAGCCGACCGGCTCTGACCGCCTGGGCAAATGCCTTCGCCATGGCTACCGGGTCATCGGCTTTTGCCACCGCGGTGTTAATCAATACCGCATCGTAACCCAGCTCTAAGGCTTGGGTCGCATGGGACGGGGCGCCAATCCCCGCATCGACAATCAGCGGTATCTCGGCAAAATGCGCCCGCAGCATCTTAAGACCATAGGGGTTATTGAGACCGCGTCCGGTGCCGATGGGGGCGCCCCAGGGCATCAGTACCTGACAACCTGCGCCGAGAAGTCGCTCGGCCACCACCAAATCTTCTGTGGTATAGGGAAACACCTGAAACCCATCCTCGCTTAAGATACGGGCGGCTTCC